>CBDVCG010000362.1:0-3078 GCA_965372425.1 uncultured Anaerolineales bacterium | reverse complement strand
GAATCAATTACATCTGCGGCGTTCGAATCTGTATCTGTCATCTTTCACTCTCCCTCCAAAGGCAGAGCGGATCTTCTTTCTCAACTGGACCTCATTGTACCTGAATTTAGCTCAATCTATGTCTATTCAACATAACTTTACCCATCATCTTTAGAAATATGGTCTGCAATGAATGCCATGACATCATCGATGATCTCCACCCACGCTTCTTCTCTATGGGCGCCTTTGGTGAGCAGGTAATAATGGCTTACATTCTTAAGCTCAAACGCCTCGATGAGCTCCTCAATTCCAACTAAAAATCCAGGCTCTCCCGTACCTGCGGTCACCATGATGTTCTCCGGGAGCTTGGTATCTGCCCGAACGATCAAAACAGGATCGTAAGGCGGACGCGCGGAGTTCACCGACAGCGAAGGACTCAATACGGCTACCGTGTTGAATATATCCGGGTTCGTGAAAGCCGTCTCAAGCGCCCAAACTCCACCACGAGATATGCCCACGACTGCCCGAGCCAACCCAGATTCATTTGTCTCGAAGTTCTCATCTATGAAAGGCACAAGACCTTCGACCAATTCTGTCTCATACGAACCCGGACCTCCATCCGATCGGGTGAATAATGGCTCGGGTACGAGGGGCATCACAAGGATGAATGGCATCCATCCACCCTCAGTTAGTCCTGCATCGATAATGGAGATCACACCGAGCTCTTCCATCTGGGTCTCATCAAAAGGATAGCCATGGAGCGCATAGACGGATGGGTACTTTTGATCACTCTGCCCATAACAGGGTGGCAGATAAATTCTTACAGGGATATCCCTCGCCACGGCTGTACCTGGATAATCGAGGGAGATCACTTCACCCACATCCATATCGCAGCTCAGGGAGGTCGCATTGGCGACATCAGTCGATTGATGGGTTCCCACGATCTGGGCTTCCGTGCCTTCCATCGTTGGGTTTTTTCGAGGAGATCCGGTGAGTGTCGCCTTGGGGAGTGAGCCCTGGGATTGAGCTTGATTCTGCGGTGTGCATCCAACGATCGCGAGGACGCAAAGTACGGCACCGATCAACCCGATATGATGTTCTCGTTTTACCATGACTTCCTATTTGGGGGCAGGTCTTCGTTCATCACTGGGCTTGATCCTTACAAAATTAAGCGAAGCTCGCAGTAGTTTACCACTCACGCTCGGTTATAATCCATGCCATGAAATATCACATATGGACGTCCGGCTGTCAGATGAATGTCGCCGATTCACAGCGGGTCGCTTCTTCGCTCGAAAAGATAGGGTATGCCCCAACAGCATCGATCGAGCTGGCAGATGTCGTCGTATTGAACACTTGCGTGGTCCGCCAGAGCGCCGAAGATAAAGCCCACGGGCGTCTGAGCTCCCTGCGTCCACTAAAAGAAGATCGTCCGGATATGGTGATAAATCTCATGGGCTGCATGGTGGGTGTAAACGGAAGCGAGAAGCTTCACCAGGCTTACCCTTTCGTCGATGTCTTCTCCCCTCCTTCCGATCCAGAACCTCTCGTTTCACATCTACTCGAGGCGAATGAGAAAGCGGTTGATGTACGGGAGACGAAGTTGAGACACGCGCTTATGGATGGAAGCCTGGTCCTCCCCAAAGATGAGCGAAGCAAGCTTGTATCCGCTTATATTCCTGTGGTCTATGGCTGCTCGCATGCCTGTTCGTTTTGTGTGATCCCTTTCCGCCGGGGGATCGAGCGGAGCCGGGCGGTCGGTGAAATCGCAGGAGAAGTCCGCTCACTCCTGGAACAGGGTGTCAGAGAAATTACTCTTCTTGGACAGATCGTGGACCGCTATGGGTTGGATATTTCAGATGGTCCAAATCTGGCAGATTTGCTCAGGGTATTGCATGAATATCCAGAATTAAAGCGTATCAGGTTCCTCACCTCTCATCCGAATTGGATGACGGATGAGCTTCTGGAGGTCGTGGCAGAGTTACCGAAAGTATGTGAGCATATCGAGGTGCCCGTCCAGGCTGGAGATGATGATGTACTGAGCAAGATGAAACGCGGTTATTCGGTGGAAGACTATCGCCGGCTGATCGAGCGGATTCGTAACACAATTCCCGACGTTTCCATCGCTACGGACATCATTGTGGGTTTTCCCGGGGAATCGAGCGAGCAGTTTCAGCGGACCTACGACCTGCTTGATGAACTTAAAATGGACGTTGCCCATCTCGCCAGGTACTCACCCCGGCCACAGACCGTCTCTAGTCGGAAGATGATCGATGACGTGCTTGAGCAGGAGAAGATGCGTCGCTTCCGAGCGTTGGAAGAACTCCAGGCCGGCATTGCGACGGAAATTAATGCTCACTTCGCTGGTCAAGTCGAGGAAATTCTTGTCGAAGACGAACATAAAGGCCGCTGGAAAGGCCGCACGCGCACGAACAAACTGGTCTTCTTTGAGAGCGCGGCGGACCATCGGGGACAGCTCGCAAATGTGGAGATCGAGTGGACCGGTCCCTGGAGCATGCGCGGGGTTCTTCACAAACCCACACCCTAGTCCGATAAGCTTATCATCATAGATCGTACGCTTAGCTTCCATTGAAGTTGCCTTCAGAGTAAAATGCGCGTGTGGGCCTTTATGAGGTTGTTGGTTTGTGAGGGGTTCTGGGAACATTTTCAGGCTCTAAGTCGTCCCCTATCAGGAAGGTTTACAAATAGGATGGCGTTGATCTTTCCAACATGCATAAAGTAACGATAAAGGCTCAAATTAATCACGCTCGATATATTGCTCCGGCTATTGATGGAGGGCTGAAAATGATGAAGGTGAAAAAACAATTTCCCATTATTCTCTTATGCCTGTGCGGGTTGGTCATCACAACCGCGGCATGCAATCTCCCATCTCGCCAGGTTGACATGCGCCCGACATATGCCGCCGAAACTGTCCAGGCACGGCTTACGCTTGGTCCCGTAGATACCAGCATCCCGGATTCGCCGCTTCCAACTGGGACAGCAGCGCCTCCATCCCCGACGGAAGGGGGTCCGTCGACACCCACAAACACGCCCATCCCTCCGACAGAGACGAATGCACCCTGTGATCGTGCCGGCTTTGTT
>CBDVCG010000361.1:0-3094 GCA_965372425.1 uncultured Anaerolineales bacterium | reverse complement strand
CTGGCCCACATCCCCATCATCATGTTCACAGCAAAAACGATGGTGGATGATAAAGTTGCGGGATTTGAATCTGGGGTAGACGATTACCTCACTAAACCGACGCACCCCGCTGAACTTACTGCGCACGTAAAAGCAGTACTTGCACGAACCACGCAGGCGTCCGCGACGCCCACTGAGCGAGCTCAAATTGTAGGTTTCCTTGGTTCAAGAAGCGGCATCGGCACATCGACCCTGGCTCTGAACGTGGGCATCCTCATTCAAGAAGGCGGTGAAAATGTCATCGTGGCCGAATTCAACCCCGGTCATGGATCGATGGCATTAGAGCTGAATATCTCCGATCCGTCTGGACTGACGAATTTGCTTTCACGTTCTCTCAAGGACATTCACCTCCGATCTGTGGAGACAGAAGTATTTGAACACAAAACCGGCGTCCGTCTTTTGCTCTCATCATATCATCCTCGAGATAGCGAATTGGAGCAGGCCGTACCACAGCTCGAAGCGGTGATGAACAACCTCGCATCGATGTGCGACGTTCTCATCCTCGATCTGGGTGCAGGACTGCGCCCCTATTCGCAGCCCGTCCTCCAACAATGCGATCACATCATCCTGGTCGTCGAACCCATTTATCCATCGAATACCATGGGGCGTGCGCTGCTTCAGGACCTCGAAACGAATGGGATCAACCGACACAGGATCAACCTTGCCCTGATCAATCGTGTTCCCACGAGCCTTCAAATCCCATGGCGTCAGGTAGAAAGCGAGCTTGGCATTGAACTGGCCGGGATCATTTCACCTGCTTCTGAACAAGCCCATCAAGCCTCTCAAACTGGAATCCCCCTCGTCCTTTCGCATCCGGACAGCCTGGTCGCCGATCAAGTGAGAAAACTCTCGGATAACGTTGTTTCGCATCTGCACACATCAAAAGGCTGACCGCATCCGTGACCGCTTCGGTTTCCACGAGATTGCTCGAACTGAGCGCAAAGCTCATCACCTCTGCAAAGAAGACCGTCGCACTCACCGGCGCAGGGATCTCAACCCCTTCTGGTATTCCTGATTTCCGATCCAGGTCCTCAGGACTTTGGGAAAAATTTGATCCCCTCAGCGTCGCCTCACTGCTCTCGTTTAGATATCAACCAGAAGACTTCTTTAATTGGGTCCGTCCCCTAGTTAAGAACATCCTCTCAGCGAAACCAAACCCTGCCCATATCGCTCTGGCAGAGCTAGAAGATGCAGGTCTCCTTGCCGGAGTTATCACCCAGAATATCGATGATCTCCATCGAAAAGCCGGATCCAAGAGTCTTTATGAGATCCACGGGCATTTGCGGGAAGCGACATGCATCTCCTGCTATTGCAAGGTTGGCACACAGGGTTACCTGGAGAATTTCGCTGATACGGGCTCGATCCCACTTTGTGAGCACTGCGGAGGGCTGCTCAAGCCCGGTGTCGTACTATTCGGAGAGCAGCTGCCCCATGATGTCGTGGCGGATGCAATGAACTTGCTGGAAGATTGTGATCTCATCATCATTGCTGGCTCATCCATGCAAGTAACCCCTGCCTGCACTTTTCCTCTTAAACCCTTAAACTCGGGGGCGCACATGGTCATTATCAACAATGATCCTACCTATCTTGATGAGAGGGCCGATGTGGTCTTCAGGGATGACGTTGCTGAAATTCTCCCTCGGCTGGTAAAAGAAGTATTAGGGAACCGCTGAGCATGAAAGAAACAAAACCAACGGATCATGACGCTGTGACAAACGGGGACGAGTTGATCCACCGATATGATCGCCTGCTTGAAATCACATCAGACCTGGTATCGACCCTTGAGCTGAGCGCCTTACTGCAGGTCATCGTAGATGCCGCTCAGGAACTGACATACAGCGAAGCCGCCTCTCTGCTGCTGTACGACACACAGCAAAATCATCTCTATTTTGAAGCCGCCACTGAGCAGCTTCATATTGAAGAAGGACGCGTGGCAGTGCCAGCCGAAAACAGCATCGCAGGTTGGATTTATACCAACCGCAAACCCTTGTTGGTCGATGACGCCGTGGGCGATCCTCGGTTCTTTCGTGAAATCGATCTCGTGACCACCTTCCGAACGAATTCAATCCTTGGTGTGCCGTTGATCACGAAGGATAAGGTAATTGGTGTCATTGAATCTGTGAACAAGACCGAGAATAACTACGATGAGCAAGACGTACGTATTCTGCAAGCTCTCGCTGCACAAGCAGCGATCGCAATCGAGAATGCTCGATTATTTCAACAAAGTGATATCGTTGCAGAGATGGTGCATGAATTACGCACCCCGCTTTCAGCGCTTTCTGCGGCAGCTCATCTCCTTCAGCGCGATGAACTCGATGCGGACCAACGCATCAAGATAAGACGCACAATCGCAAATGAAGTTCAACGATTGAACGAGATGACGACAAATTTCCTCGAGTTATCCCGGTTGGAATCTGGCCGTGTCCGATTCACGAGAGAACCTGTCCACCTGGAAGGCCTGGTCCTCGAGACACTCGAGATTTTACGACCTCAAGCGGTTAATGCTGGGGTTACGATGTCCACTGAGTTCGATCATACCCTTGCGCCTGTCCAGGGAGATCGGAATCAGCTTAAGCGCTTGCTGCTGAATTTGGTCACAAATGCCATTAAGTACAACCGCGAAGATGGAAGCATTTGTGTTTCACTCCATCGTGCAGATGACGGTGTAAGCATCTCGGTTTCCGATAGTGGCAGAGGAATCCCCGAGGTCAGCCTTCCGCAGATGTTCGATCGCTTCTTTCGAGTACCTGATAAAGAAGGTCTTATCGCAGGCACCGGTCTTGGATTAGCGATTGCAAAGAGAATTGTTGACAACCATGGCGGGACGATCTCGATCGAATCGACCCTTGGAGAGGGAAGCACATTCACCGTGTGGCTCCCTGATGTTCAACTTGAAAGCTGACATCAATTATCCACGACGCCCAAACTGACGCTCCAGCGCATCCACAGATAAGTGGATCATCGTCGGACGCCCGTGGGGGCAAGACCGCGGCACACTACATCGTTCCAGATCTCGCAATAACTTCTGTTGTTCCTCCAAGGAAAGAACCTGACC
>CBDVCG010000360.1:0-3113 GCA_965372425.1 uncultured Anaerolineales bacterium | reverse complement strand
AGTTTCGCCCCACGGATGGTCCTGTTTTGCCAGTTCGATAAAGGCTTCACGTTCCAGGCCAAGTTGGGACCAATAACCGCTGAAGTACTTGTCCATCATCCATATTGGAAATTCATCGTGTCCGGCGGGGACGGGCGTGTGCGTGGTAAAAACCGTGGATGCTTCGATCTTTTCTTGCGCATCCTCGAAGCTTATCTCCCCGGTGACGAGCTCACAAATCCTCTCCAGCGTGAGGAAGGCTGAATGGCCTTCATTCAGATGCCAGACCGCCGGATTGTAACCAAGCTCACGAAGTGCTCGAACGCCGCCAATACCGAGAATGATCTCCTGGGATAGGCGCAGTTCAAGATCGCTAGTGTACAAACGAGCTGTCAGATTTCGATCCGCTTTCTGGTTTTGATCTACGTTGCTATCTAAAAGGTAGAGGGGAACCCTGCCGACCTGTACGCGCCAGATACGAGCTTCGACCTGGCGCCCCGGGAGGTCTACAGTAACCGATAAGGGTTGATAGGACTGATCGAGAACAGGCAGCACGGGAAGATCTCCAAATGAGAGGGGTTCGTACAAGGCTTCCTGCCAGCCATCTTCCGAAATACGCTGCTTGAAATAACCTTGCGTGTAGAGAAAACCAACCGCGACAAGCGGGATGCCAAGATCGCTGGCTTCCTTGAGGTGGTCTCCCGAAAGGATGCCCAGTCCACCGGCATAAATTGGGAGAGTCTCATGAAGTCCAAATTCTGTTGAGAAGTACGCAATGGGTTGATTTAATCGCTCTGGGTACTGAGTTGGGTACCATGAGTCCGTGACCTCACTCATATAGCTCTCGAAGGTACCGATCACATCATCATAGAATTCCAGGTAATAACGATCTCGAGTAGCTTCTTTGAGACATGCCTCGTCAATCGTGCGCAGAAATTTAACCGGATTATGGTAGGTTGCCTCCCATAGAATCGGATCGAGACGTTGAAAAACGCGGCTCGCGTCGCTGTTCCATGTCCACCACAGGTTGTAAGCTACATAGGCGAGATGGCGCAGGCGATGGGGAAGATTGAAATCATTCGGGGGGGCGTCAGGTTTTCTTCGTGATGCATTCAAGTTCGTCTACCTGTATTCGGTTAAGGGAAGCGGCGCAATCATACCATGTGGCTGAGGGGACGTCTATTCACCCCACTTTTAGAGGAAGAATGGACGCTTCAAGGATCGTATCCATGGAGTCACAGGAAGCGTAAGACACCCGTAAATCAGGGCCTCCTTACTTTACAACCGGCGGAAGGAGGTGGGATTCGACCTCTCCGGCATCTTATGAGCGTTCCAGCGAGATCATGGCTCAACATTTCCACACCCACGAAACCGGCACATCGTGGAAGTCTTCTTGTTGGAGGGTCTTCGTGTGGTGGAGGAATCTTTACTCGGTGACGCCTTCGAAGAGGTCACGTTCCCGCAGTCCATCTCGTGCTGGGGGATAAGCACGCATGAAATTCTCCTTGCTTCCGACAATCCGTTCAATGGCCCGCAAGAAAGAATGTGTGCCTGGATCCTGTTGGCTGTGGTGACAAGCAGATGCAGCTTCTTTAATATCCGCTACAGCTCGGTAGTTGATCCTCGCGTGCACGGGGAAATCTTCCTTAGTTATCGCGAGCAAATCGATGTCGTTGTTACGACCAAAGCTTGTAGGATCCTGTCTAAAAAGAGGCAGAAGTCGGACAACAAATTTCATCAGCCGACGTGGAAATGTATGGTAGTAAAGTTTCTGAGTCTGGTGAGGCGGGAGGTTCTCGAAATTTGAGTTCTCAGAACTGGCGCTGTTAAATGCTACTAAGGTAGCTCTCTGAATGGCAATGTGGTCCGGATGGTGATAGCCGCCGATGGGATCGAAGGTGATGATGACTTGAGGTTTGATCGACCGGATATGCTCTTCGATTTTTTCCGCGACTTCTTCGACCGGTGCTGCGCACAGGGCATTGGGGTGTTGATTGTCTGATGAACCTGGCATACCTGAATCGCGATAGCCCAGGAAGATCACATCTTTGAGTCCCAGGATCTCCGCGGCGCAGCGCAATTCATGCTCGCGCAGGGCAGCGATATCGTCCACCTTCCCTTCCATTTCTGCGGGCAAGCTCCCGACTTCGCCTCGAGTTGCGCAAATCAACGTGACCTCATCGCCGCGCTGTGCATACAGCGCAAGCGTGCCCCCCGGGCCAAAGCTTTCATCATCAGGATGTGCAAGTACGGCGAGTAGACGTTTTTGAGAACTCGAGTTCTTCGTCGAAGAGATAGCTGTCATCATAGGGACAATCTTACTACAACTACATCAGTCTCCTACGATTTGGACCACGAGTGATCTGGAGCGTGCACGAACGTCAAAATCGATGAAGAGAATCTGCTGCCATGTGCCCAAAGTGAGTTGTCCCCCCTGGATGGGGATGGAGAGGGAGGGTCCCAGCAGTGCAGCACGAAGGTGCGAGTGCCCATTGCCGTCTCCCCAACGCAGATTGTGTTTATATACCTGATCCACAGGTGCGATCTCATCCAGCGCTCGACGAAGATCAGCAAGCGCGCCAGATTCGAATTCGATGGTCGTAAGCGCACTCGTCGCGGAGGGAGTAAATACAGTCGCAACACCGGATTTGATCCGTCCCTCATCCACGATGGCCTGCACCCGTTCAGTCAGGTCGTGCGTATCGGCATGTCCTTTGGTCTGAAGATCGATACTGCCGCAGTGAACCATGATCACTCCTGTGGGATTCAGCATATTCGATAAATTTTTAAAAAAACCCGCTGGCTAGGATGTGCGATGGGACCTAGTCTTGTTGATCTGAAGACGGGGCTTCTTCCCCAAAAAGAGGGAGTTGGTTGATGTCTAACTGGGAGCGGATCTGCGCTTTCCCGCTGGCTTTAGCACTGTATTGTGCTTGATCGGCACGTGCGAGTAAATCATCGATGGTCTCATCTTCCTCACGCATTTGGACAACGCCAGCGCAGAAAGTGAGCGGGGGGACCGACGTGCCCAGGCTGGCGCCGTACGCTCCGAGAGCTTTGCGCAGCTTGTTTGCCACACCGACCGCGTCCTTAATCGTCGTCTCGGGTAAAAGCACGGCAAACTCATCGCCTCC
>CBDVCG010000359.1:0-3115 GCA_965372425.1 uncultured Anaerolineales bacterium | reverse complement strand
TGGCGGATCTGGTCACGGTTTTCAAGGGTTAAGGCACAGTGCCGAGCTCGTGTCCCCAATCGTCAGCCAGGGTTTTCAGATCTAGATACATGGCTTAACTCGCGACATCCGAGATGCTCCGACCCTCCCTCTGTGCGATATGACGCATTTTTTGTGTTTATAAGCAATTGAGATCGATGATATCGCTCGCCTATCGCATACCTCCAAGCATATTGCACACCTACATTTGGTTGTACAACTGCGGCGTGGGGTTATCAAATTTGCGATTTGGAGTTCGTAATCTCCGAAAAATGTAACGCTTAATCCCTTATCTTCCGCAAATGCAATTTTTCAGTATTAAGTTGCATTCAGGTATCGATTAAAATTAGGTCTGGGCTAATAGTGCACAGACCATCACGGCTTTTTTAGAGTTTGATCATGATGACCGACATTACGAAGTATCAGGGCATCACCCTCAGTCTCGAATGTAATCCTCAAGGATTTGCTTGCGCGTGCCTCCCAGATACTTTGTGTGCCCTTGACCCGTTTTACGCGGAGACCGGGGTGCCGAAGATCATTTGACATGAGACGAATAGCTTTCTGTACTTGTCCTTGATCATCAGCTGCCATGGATCGATAAGCTTTTTTAAAGCGATCTGTGAGAAAAAGGCGCATCAGGCTTCGCCGGCTTCAAGCGCATCAACAAGAGCATCAACGTCTTCGAATTCCTGGATACGCCCTGCATCGATATCTTCGCTAGCCTCACGTTCACCCTTCTGCCAATCCACACTCCAGAAATACGCCTGGCTCTTGTCGATTAGCTTCTGGGGGGTCAATCTGATGGTGTCACCTTCGACAACCACCGCGATGAGATCTCCCTCTTCGAGATTCGCAGCTCGTCTGACGGCAGCTGGAAGTGTGATTTGTCCGTTTCTCGTAATCTTTGTAAGTGTAAAATTTTCAGCCATCTGCAACTCCTAAATTGCTAATATAGTAACAACTTACATTACAAATGCATATCTGTCAACTAATACGGGACTGTGTTTGAGCCCTCCTCCTGGACGAGGAGAAGGAATATGGTGATCCGTTCCTAATTAATAGGGATGTATCAGAGTTGCATTGTGAACGTGTAGCTGTAGGGAGATGTAATTGTCCGAAGAATGTGGGACTTACGGTCGAAGAACGGCGATGAGTCAAGCTGTTTCTAATCGTTGAGTCAGTCTCCCCATCATCGCGTAATTGGAAAAATAGTTAGTATGAATAGAGCTTTTGAGATTTTTACGCGTAGACAGGAAGGAAACTCACAGTTAAAGAGAACCCCAGTTTGAATCCTCGGGCTTTTCAAACAGGTGACAGCCCGTTCCGAGGGTGTGGACACGATGATGGGGGGTTGGATATCTTCGATCAACTGGGGGAGCATCAACTCCCTGGCTCACACGAATCAATTGAGAAATATCAGTGCAAGGATTCCGATCACGATCACGACCCCAAATGCGAGTATGATCATCCGGCGTGGTGTCAGGGCATCCCTAGCGACATCCTTTGCAACGGAGGCTGCAAATTGAGTTTCAGAAGGCGCCGTGAATTCGACTTCGCCGGCATCCCCCTCGCCGCTTATTCTGGCGGCAAGCGCTTGGTCGAGGACGTCAAAACCCTGTCGTATCATGCTCTTGCTGGTGGTGTCGATGAGCCGCTGGCCTACGCTGGCCAACTTACCTCCGATCTGCACATCGCCGCTGTATTTCATCAGCGTCCTGCTCTCACCTTGATCGACAAGGTCGACTTCGCCCACGCCTTTAAAGAAACCCGGCTTCCCCTCTCCTTCAGCTCTGAGCTTCACATATTCGGGAGGCCTCTCATCCTCAACAAAGATCTTCCCTGAAAAAGCGCCTCCGATAGGTCCAACACGGAGGTTAATTGCCCCGGCGTATTCGGTATCACTGAGCTGTTCAAGCTCCTGCGTTCCAGGCAGTGCCGTAGCGAGGACAGAAGGATCACGCACGAGTTCCCACACTTGCTCCCGTGATCCGTTAAACACATGTTCACCTTCGATTTTCATTCTTTCTCCTCCATGAGTCGCAGCAATTCGAATAACCGGTTGGGGCTGAGGGGAGACTCGAGTAGTTCCAGGTCCTCGTCTCCAAGTGCATTCTCTACGGCCTGTGCGAAGAGGGCAGGCACGGGGATCGCTCCGGCCTCTCCTGCGCCTTTGGTCCCGAGCGGGTTCAGGGGAGATTTGGTCTCCTCATGTGCGATTTCAATCCTGGGTATCTCCGCAGCGGTGGGGATGAGGTAATCGGCGAACGAGGCGTTCAGGAGCTGCGCCTCGTCGTCATACACAAGCTGCTCGTAGAAAGCATTTCCAATGCCGAGTGAAACACCGCCATGGATCTGACCATCGAGGATGAGTGGATTGATCACCGTGCCGCAATCTTCGACAACGATGTACTTCTTGATCTCCACCATCATCGTCTCGGGATCGACTTCCACGATCATGGCATGCGTACCCGATGCGGTGGCGCCATATTGAGGTCCAAAGTAGGCGGTAGCTTCGAGGCCGGGTTCGGTTCCCGGTTCCACGGCTCCACGCAGCGGGTTGGCTAATGTGGCAAGCTCTCCCAGGCTGATGGACATTCTCGGGATGTCCGCCACCCGCACCATGCCGTCACCGAGTTCAAGCTCCTCCTCCGGAGCCTCCAGGACCTTGCTGGCCAACTCGAGCACTTTTCCGCGCACGGAGGTGGCGGCGGCGTTGATCGCGTTCGCAGCGACCACCGCGCCGCGGCTGGCAAATGTACCCGTGCCCCAATGGAATTGCGCCGTGTCGCCTGTCACCAGATGGACGTCTTCGACCTTCACGCCCAATTGGTCCGCGACGACCTGGGCAAAGGATGTAAAGTGACCCTGACCCTGCGTGCCGACACCCGTCGCTACGCTCACCTTCCCGCTCGATTCGATCGTGACACGACCTCCCTCGTATGGTCCTACCCCCGTGGTTTCGATGAAGCAAACGATGCCAATACCCACATGCTTTCCCTCCCCGCGCAGCCTGGGTTGTTCCTCCCGAATAAACTGCTCGTACCCGATCATCTCGGCTGCTCTCTCGAGCGCAGGGGCATAATTCCCGCTGTCGATG
>CBDVCG010000358.1:0-3151 GCA_965372425.1 uncultured Anaerolineales bacterium | reverse complement strand
TGTTTTCACAAAAAGTGAAACAGAGTTCATCATTGACAAGCTCAAGCAAGCATCGACGAAGGGGTTTATCAGGGTCAGAAGTAATGCTTGCATAATTTTCAGGAGTATTGTAGGGTCCAGATAGGCACTTACTTTCATATCCGGAACGAGGTGGAAACCTTACTAGAGGCTGAAAATAAGGGTAAAATCAACTAAATGCGCCCGTAGCTCAGCGGATAGAGCACTTGCTTGCGGAGTAAGGGGTCGCAGGTTCGAGTCCTGCCGGGCGCGCTGAAAAGGTCGCTTTCGAATGAAGGCGACCTATCTTTTTTTGAAAGAACAACCAAGTCGAGCCTCTTCTCTTTTCGATATCTCTCGACATGGGTTTCTGAATAGCAACTTTCTATCGCCCAGAATCCTCAAAACTTCCACTCGGAGGGGATGTTAGAGTAGCGATATAATCCACCCATGATGTCTGTCGAGAAAAAACGGGGCTTCCTGGCCATCGCCATCCATCCTTTCCTATTTGCGCTATATCCCATTCTAGATCTTGCATCCAAGAATGCGAACGAAATTCGAATTACAGATCCACTTCGATCCATTGCCATTTCCATCATTGGAACTGTAATGGTCTTTATCATTTCGTATTCTTTCTCGCGAAATTGGCGCAGAGCCGCTCTAGTGACCAGCTGGATTGTCATCATCTTCTTCTCATATGGACACGTATATCTTTCAATTAAAAATATAGCTGTCTCAGGCTACACCATTGGTCGTCATCGCTTTTTACTTCTATTTTCAGTAGCTCTCGCAGTACTGGGCGGCCTGGCTATTTTCAAGTTCGAGTATGACGAGATCCGCATAACGCGAGTCGTGAATATCATCGCACTCTTTACCATCCTGATTCCGGTCATTTCAATATCCAGCTTCTGGATCAGGTCCGGCTCGACATTCATCACAGGAAATTTGACCGTACTTGATAACAGGAACGAGGTACCGAAAACCGGAATCGGCTCGAACCCTGATATCTACTACATTATTTTAGATGGGTATGGTCGATCTGATATTCTGGACAAATACTTCAATACCCAAAATGATGAATTTATCGATTTTCTCGAGGACCGTGGGTTTATTGTTGCAAGAAACAGTACAGCAAATTATGCACACACGGCACTCTCATTGGCTTCTTCACTCAATATAAATTATCTGGAGGATATTCAGGTTAACCTCAAGGACGGCCAATATCCCTCCACTTTCCTCGTTCGGATGAAAAATAGCTTTGTTAGAACGGCTCTTGAAAATATTGGGTACAACACGATTTCTTTGGACAGCGGATGGAAATATACGCAGTGGGATGATGCAGACTATTATTTGGATCATACATCAAACGGTAATGGGGATGTTAAAACACGCATCGTCCTCAAGCCATTTGAGGACCTGATGCTAAACGTGTCTGCAGGACGTGCACTTTTCGACTTCATGATTGCCACGAATATTCTCGATTTAACAACCCCGTCATACAATCATGCCGATATTGTTCTTGCACAATTGAGTGATCTTCGATCGGTTGGTGAATTACCCGGCCCAAGGTTTGTTTTTGCCCATATCTTATCTCCCCATCGACCATTTGTATTTGGACCTAATGGTGAAAGAATCGACCGAGGAGGTTATTTCACGCTAGCAGATACAGGCAATGACACATACGAGGGACAAGATGGAAGTCCTTACATCAACCAGCTGATATTCATTACGGCCCAAATTGAAGAGGTAGTCGACGAAATTATTTCCAACTCTCAAATTCAACCAATAATCATTATCCAGTCCGATCACGGTCCAAATAGTGCTGGTGTATGGGATGATCCGGAAGTTAATTATATTAAGCAGCGTATGCCCATCCTTAACGCTTACCTACTACCCGAATCATGCCGACCAACAATATACAGTGCAATTTCCCCGGTTAATTCATTCAGGGTGGTTTTTAATTGTGCGTTCGATACAGACTATGAAATTCTTCCGGATCGAAGCTATTTCTCCAATTTCATCAGCATATACGACTTTCAGAATGTCGATGAGATTCTGCAAGAGGCCGGCTTATAGATCAATTCTCTTCATGTGGATACAGATCGAAATATCTATCGGATAAAAAGCAATTTACTAAACGCCCAAGTCTATCGCACCAAATCACGAATTTTTCGTCTCTTTCACTAGATATACAACTTTTCCTTATCCACCTCTTCGCGCAGTATGCGCAGCTCTTCCGCCGTTGGAGGTTCGTTTTTCTCCACCACCTCCGGGATTTCGAGCTCGAAGCCAGTGTTCTCAATCACCTCATCCACTTCGACGCCGGGCTGCGTCGCAAGCAGCATCATGCGTTTGCTCTCCGGGTGGTACCCCAGCAAGGCAAGCGTCGTCACGACACGATGGGGTCCCGTGTTCGGGGGCAATCCCACTTCTTCCCGCGCCCCTGGTCCGGAAAGATACCCTGGCGTGGTGATGAAATCCACCTTCTCGACGAAGCGCTTCCTGTCGTGGCGCATGATGGCAATCGTCCGCCAGCAGTGCGACCCGACGTCGTTTCCACCGCCGCTCCCGGGCAGTCTCACCTTCGGGTGGTAGTATTCCCCGATCACGGTGCTGTTTATATTGCCGTAGGGGTCGATCTGGGCGCCCCCGAGAAATCCGTACTCGATTAAACCCCGCTGTGCCGTCTCCATGATGTCACAAATGCCTGAAGCTGCCACGGCCTTATGGAACGATCTCCGCTCTCCAACGGCGATAGGGAGCTCTTCCAGGATGGCTCCGGTCCCACCGAACTCAAATATTGCAATCAGGTTTGGCGCGTGCATCCGCTGTGCCAGCGAAGCAGCCAGCATGGGGATCCCGGTGCCTATGAACGCCGTCGTGCTGTCCGGCATCAGCCGAGACGCAGTGCAGATGAGCAATTCGTTGGAATTGTAGTTTATTTCCTTCATTACGATCTCCCTGGCACGATTGAGCTGAGCTCACTCAATCGGTCTCGACCGATCAAATCCACATAGTCCTGATGATCCTTCAAATCGTAGATATAGCGCTGCAAATAGGCGCTTGTACTTTCAGGTTCTTTCGAAGCCTCAACCCATTCCTTAATTTGTGCCTCGTCCCTTTCATACACATAGCACATCTCACCCGGATGCGA
>CBDVCG010000357.1:0-3151 GCA_965372425.1 uncultured Anaerolineales bacterium | reverse complement strand
CATCGCGCTGGTGTTTGGATCTACAGGGACGACGGAGTTGGGTGAGATCATCGTACATCTTAGAGCCGTCTCCGAAATACCTGCGCTCTTCATTGTAGGCGGCAGTTTAATCCTCATCGGTTTGGGGTTTAAAGTTGCCGTTGTGCCGTTTCATATGTGGACCCCCGATGTGTACGAGGGTGCACCCTCTTCGGTCACATCGTTTATGTCCGTGGGCGCTAAGGCAGCCGGCTTTGCGGCTTTGCTGAGGATATTCATTGCAGCTTTCCCCGACGTGGCTCATATTTGGGGACCTCTGACAATTTGGATTGCTGTCCTGACAATGATCTGGGGGAATGTGGCGGCGATCGCTCAGAAGAACATCAAAAGGATGCTGGCATACTCCAGCATCGCCCACGCGGGGTTTATCTTCATGGCGCTGCCAGCAGCAGCACATGAGGGGGTTGCTGCGACAAGCGCCGCGTTGTTCTATATCATAGCTTATGCCATTGCGAATCTGGGCGCTTGGGGCGTTGTGATTACGCTCGAGCGGCTTGAGGGGAAGGGCTTGAATATCGATGATTACGCGGGACTCGGTAAACGGCGACCCGCCCTGGCAGCGATGATGACTTTGTTTATGCTGTCCCTGACAGGCGTGCCTCCGACGGTAGGATTTCTGGGTAAGTTTTACCTATTTCAAGTCGTGATCGATTCCGAACTCGTCGGTCTCGCGTTGATCGCTGTCCTCACATCGCTGGTCTCTGCATACTATTACTTGAGAGTCGTTGTCGTCATGTACATGCGTTCCGGTGAGCCCGAAGTGTGTTCAGAGGGATTCTTGAACGTTACGGTCTGGCTTACGGGTGTCCTCACGCTCCTGTTTGGGCTTATGCCAATGCCTCTGCTTGCAATGGCCACACAAGCGAGTCTGCTGATCCCCTAATTCCCCCAGGCACCTGGAACCTCTAGCACGTCCCCAAAAATACGCTATTTGAAATACATCCGCCCGGGCACGGAATCCGGCTCTTTTCGATTCTTCTGGGAGACAACCCAATTGCGTTGTATATTAGTTGCAGACCCGTATTTCTAAGGGATGTGAGCATGGCAATAAAAAGAGCACACATGTATATTCGCGGACGAGTGCAGGGTGTGAGCTTTCGCTACTACACCATGACCGAAGCAAAACGGTTAGGTGTGACCGGCTGGGTATGCAATCTTTGGGATGGCCGCGTGGAGGCGGTCGCGGAGGGTGAGGAAGAACATGTTCAGCAGCTTGTGGAATGGTGTCACCGAGGTCCACATTCGGCTGTTGTAGATCAAGTAGACTGGGTCTGGGAAACACCGACAAGTGAATTCCAAATATTCTCGGTGAGACTTGAACCGATAGGTGAGTGACTATGTCTTCCCCGGGGGTTGACGATTATCAATTCGGGAGGATTGTCGTCGATGGCCAAACATATACCGCAGATATCATCATCTTCCCCGATCACGTGCAGTCAGATTGGTGGCGGGAAGAAGGTCATTCTTTAACTGTTGGGGACCTTGGAATGGTTTTTATCGCAAAGCCTTCTCTCCTCATAATTGGTCTTGGTGCTTCAAGCAGGATGCATATTCCAGACGAGACACTGGAGGCGATTCAAAATTTCGGTATCCAGCTCACAGCACTTCCGACGAGAGAGGCGTGTGCGCTCTACAACGAAGTAAAAGATGGGGAGTGTGTTATCGCAGGGCTTCACCTCACATGTTGAGTGGTATTAAAGCAACTTGATCGTGGGCGTTGTTCGAGGTGTGAAGTATTGTGTTAAGAGGTATTTATCAATTTCATTTTGTACTGTTTCTGCGATTTATTTTAATTTTGTAGTGATGCCCTTGAGGACCAGATACTGCCCCGATATTCTCTTGGTTAAAGGATAGATGATTTTGGTTTCATTGTGCTAACCGGAATAATAAGATGAATCTCTTCAACCTTAGACAATTACCTGGGGTGATAAAATCTGAGAGATCACAACTCCATCAATCACCCCCCACAAATCGTGCAGACCCCTCCATAGCAGCTTGTGCAGCTTTTTCCACCGCCAGCGACGACCTTTCCATCACTATGGGCCGCGAAGAGTGAGATCTTCCGGGAGGTCTGATCGCCCCTGCATCTTGTACACGCGATCGGATCATCGGCCTCTCGCATTGAGCGAAGGGCGTCGAAGACCTGCTCGCAATCGAGACAAACATATTCATACAGGGGCATGATGATCTACCTCACAACCACCGATGGTGCTAAGGCAGGGCGAATTTGGATGGACAAGTTATTTATCCGGCTTCCTGATTTCATATTTGTCAAAGTCACGGGCGACCGTTGAATCTCGAAAAATCGCTTGTGCTTCCTCTTTGATCTCCTTCTCCCTATACCGGCGCGAGATGTGTGTGAGAAAAAGCTGCCCAACATTAGCTCGCTTTGCGAGACCGGCAGCCTGAGCGGCGGTGAGATGTCCGAACTTGGCAGCAAGATCTCGCTCGTGTTCCAGGTACGTGGCTTCAATTACTAAACCATCAGCACCCTGACAGACCTCGACCAGGCTGTCGGTGTCTCCACAATCACCGACGTGGATAAAGCGTGCCCCGGGCAGTGGATCCCCCAGGACATCGTCCGGCGTCACGACGCGACCATCCTCGAGAGTGACAGATTTTCCGCTCACGAGATCCCGCCGTGCGGGGCCTTCCGGTACACCTAACGCGAACGCCTTCTCAACTAGGAATGGACGACGCGGAAGCTCCTCGAATTGAAAGCCGAAGCAGCCAGGACCACGATGTTTCACCGGGAATGCGGAGAGACGAAAATCACCGTCCTCCATAAGAGGGCCAGTTTCAATGATCTTTAAATGAATATCGAGGGCCGGCTTTGCGCCACGCAGCACCACGCCGAAGAGTAGATCGTGGATGCGCTCCATGGCCCATTCGCCTGCCCAGATCTCGATCTGATCGACGGTTTCCCATCTTGAAAAAGTTGAAAGCAATCCTGCGAGACCCAGGATGTGATCGAGATGACCGTGTGTGATGAGGATCTTGTTTAATCGCCGAAAACCAATGCCGGACTTCAGGATTTGCCGCTGGCTTCCCTCGCCGCAATCAATGAGGAATCGTTTGTCGTTGTAGCTCACGACCTGGGATGATAGTCCGC
>CBDVCG010000356.1:0-3173 GCA_965372425.1 uncultured Anaerolineales bacterium | reverse complement strand
ATTTTCCTCTCCAGTAGGGGCGTGCGTGCGTCAAAAAATGGAGTTCTGCTATAATCGCTCCAGCCAGCATATGGGAGCAAGCATATGACAGATCGACAAGTGCGTGTACTTCGGGCCAAGATGCTTGGTGCGATGATGCGCGAAATGCGCATCGAGTCGGGCAAAAGTATGAAGGAAACCAGCAAGCTTATCGGCAGCACCAGCAGCACGCTTTCATCTTATGAGCATGGTCGTAAAGCGATATCTTTACCCGAATTGGAATTGCTCGCTTACCAATTGGATGTGCCGCTGCGTTTCTTCACAGCACGAATCCCATTAGAACGTGAAGAAGGACCTGACTTCGATCCTGCTATCATGGTTTCGCTCCGCCAGAGAATGATCGGTGCGATGCTCCGAAAACGTCGTATTGAGAAAGATATCACCATTCGACATCTTGCCGAATCGGTCGATATGCCTCCCAGTCGTGTGAGCGCTTACGAACGTGGTAAGCGTCCAATTCCCCTTCCGGACCTGGAAAGTATTCTGATTGTTCTCGATCAATCTGTCGATGATTACATTGACTCGGAAGGCCCAGTGGGTGAATGGAATACGAATCAGATTGCCTTTGAGTGGTTCTTGGAGCTGCCCGGAGAACTACGAGAGTTCTTTATGATTCCGGGGAATGAACCCTACCTGCGTATGGCACTCAGGTTGAGTAAATTTGAACTACGCGAGATGCGCGAAGCGTTAGATGCCCTCGAGGAAATCACCAGGTGACCGAGGATCTCAAGCTTCCCGAACGTCTCTCAAAAGAGGCCATGAAAGCATACGGGGTGGAAGAATATGGATCCGCCGTGGATGCTTTTAAAGCTGCCAGAAAGGCTTACCTCGACGCAGGAGAGAACGTCCTGGCAGCCGAGGTAGCGAACAACCTCTCGGTGACATACATCCAAATGGATCGAGCGAAAGACGCTCTTTCAATCGTCGAAGGAACACCGCAAATCTTCCTCACCCATGGTAACCGGCAGCTTGCAGGTCGGGCATATGGCAATCTTGCCGCCGCACTTGAAGCCAACGGTCAGGGACAAGAAGCGCTCGAAAATTATCAATTCGCAGCACAAATCCTTTCAGAAGAGGAAGATAAAGAAGGCTACGCTCTAACGATGCAGGCAATTTCCCGACTCCAATTACGTTTGGGTCAACCTATCGAAGCTGTCTCAACCATGCAAGTTGGGCTCGAGGCGATGCCAAAGAGCGGCCTCCGAGACCGTCTCTTGAAAAAACTTATCGACATCCCCACAAGATTGATGGGGAGTTAGCGCATTTCTCATCGCCGCTCCATTATGAATCAAAGCTTCGCCCTGCGGTCAACCGATAAAGCTGATCGAACTCAGCTCTCGGCGCTGTTGCATATTGCCGAGTGGAGACATCAGCATTCAGACTGGTTCCACCCTCTGGACCTTTTAGGGCGAAAACCTTCCATTCTTGCCTTTGATGGTCAATTGCCCGTCGGCTGGCTGGCATGTCCTCCCGATCCACCCGAGATCGCGTGGATCAGGGGTTTCGCTGTAGGGCGAGGTCTCGATCTGTACGGCCTCTGGGACCAACTTTGGAAATCCGCAGCAGCCGAAGCCCGCATAATGGGCGCGAACTCAGGTGCTGCACTTCTCATCGGTGATTGGCTGGAACCACTCCTCAAAGGCAGCGGTTTCCGGCAGACGAATGATGTAATCTTTCTGGAATGGAAGCTCGAAACCCACTCAGTGTTGCACGACTCGTCGAGTCTCATCCGCCCATTCTTGGCGGCCGATCTCGATGCGGTAGCACAGGTAGATAAAAATTCGTTTCTACCTGTATGGAGTCACTCCAGGGAGATGCTCGGGGAAGCTCTCCAACACGCCTCCCTCGCAACCGTAGTCGAACAAGACAATCGCGTTGTGGGTTATCAACTCAGCACACTCTCTGCGCTCGGTGCTCATATAGCCCGTCTCGCTGTCGACCCGGCGTGGCAGGGAAGAGGAATCGGAAAGCACCTCGTCGCCGACATCCTCGAAACGCTTTCACAAAAAGGGATCGATCGCATTACCGTGAACACTCAAGCAGATAACACTCACAGCCGAAGGCTCTACAAGGGTTTGGGTTTTCACGAAACCGAGCGAGTCTTCCCACTCTATGAGTGTGACCTTTAAAGATCGGACGCAATCTGTATAGTTCCATAGACAGTCTGGACCTTTTATGGCAGGATTAGTACTTATACTTTTACCAAGGAGAGCGCATGAGTAAGCGTGAGGAGATACGAGCGAAAAAACGAAAGGAACGACAGCGCAGCCTTCTAACGGCAGCAATTATTATTGGCGGGATCGCCGTGATCGTGACGGCGGTCATCATCTATCGAAACCAATCCTTAGTTAATAGCATCGTGATGCCTGAATTTTTTAATTACCCGGACCCCGATGGACTCGCCATGGGCGATCCTGATGCCCCCATCCACATCGTGGAGTTTTCAGATTTTCAGTGCTCGGCATGTCAATTCTTCCATGACAACACGTTAGAGCAGCTCATAGAGGAATACATCGCAACCGGAGATGTTTACTACGAATATCGCCATTTTCCCATCATCGATTCCAGGAGTGCTGCTAAGGAGTCGCAAGCTGCAGCGCTCGCCAGCATGTGCGCAGCGGAACAGGGTCAATTCTGGCAGTACCACGATATTCTTTTTGCCAATCGAATCGGTGAAAATGTTGGGGCATTCACTGTGGTCCGGTTGGAAGCATTTGGAGACCAACTGGGATTGGACACTGGAGCATTCAATGCATGCCTGCAGGATGAGACATATCGAGAACAGCTTGGCCAGGATATGCAAGCGGGAATCGAGGCGGGGATCAACTCTACACCAAGCTTCCTCATCAACGGTGAACTTGCCCGCGGGGCGCTGCCCTTCGAAAATTTCGTGGCGATTATCGAGTCACTGAAAGCAGGGGATTGAAAAACCCCGCAGTAAGCTGATGGATTCCTGGCTCCCCCAAATCCTGTTTCCGGAATCAAGGAACTTGTTCCTTCCCATCGGCAAGCCGATGGATTCCAATCTCCCCCAGCTTGCTCCTTCCCCCGTTTGTTCACACCAGGGCAGTTGCCTTCGACCAGCGGTTCGTCGGATCAACGTCCGCAGAGGGCCATCACCTCTCTAACCATAC
>CBDVCG010000355.1:0-3176 GCA_965372425.1 uncultured Anaerolineales bacterium | reverse complement strand
GCCACTGCCCCTCTCCGCTTCGGGGGCAGAATCGGCGATATAGAAATCACCAAAGATAAAGGGTAGGTCCTCCTCGGCGATGCCGACCCCTCTGTCCGTAACTGCGATGAGCACTTCGTTTTCTTCAACCGTTGCCTTAATACGTATTTTTGTTCCCATGCGCGAATACTTGATCGCATTGTTGACAATATTAACGATCGCCTCACGGAGCGTGACTTCGTCTCCATAGATGAGATCGATATTTTCATCGAAGGTCGTTGTGATTTCGATATCTTTGCGGGTTGCATGGGGTTCGACGCTCTCTACAGCCTTTGTAATTACATCGGTGATGGCCGTGGGGTGGAAATTCTCTTGAAGAGCCTGAATATCTGTGGCTATAACCCGCAACCAGGTGTGGATGAGCTTTAAGAGATTATCGATGGAGCCTTTCATGCGCTCCATTCGTTTTGCTTGATCTTCCGTGAGCGTGTTAGCAAGTTCATGTTCTAATGCAAATAGATTCTGCTGAACGGCACCTAAGGGAGCCTTGAGCTCGTGTGAAACGATGGCCGCGAAGTGTTCCCGTAACATTTCGCGCTCGCGACGCAGTGCCGTGGTTTCGAGGACCAATCGTCTTCTCTCGAGTCCCCGCTGTGTAATCACCCGAAACTCGTCGGGAGTGAATGGTTTGGGTAGAAAATCGTAGGCGCCCTTTTGGATCGCTTCAACGGCGGAATCCACCGTGGCGTAGCCGGTGATGACTACGGTCACGATGGTCGGATCGAATTCGAAGATCTTCTGCAAAACCTCAAATCCGGAGATTCCCGGCATTTTCAAATCGACGAATACGACGTCCGGATGAAATTCCCGCACTAACTCCAACCCGAAGGTTCCGTCCATGGCGGTTGCCGCGTGATAGGGTCCACCTTCCAAAATTTGGGTGCAGGAATCGAGGACGACTTCTTCGTCGTCGATGATGAGCACTTTCGACATCGCTTCATTCATCAAGGACATCTTCCTTTTTTCCTATAGGTAGTCGGATGAGAAATGTGGATCCCTCGCCGACTTTGCTCTCAACGGAGATCTCGCCGCCGTGTTCTTTGATGATCCCGTAACTGATGGCCAATCCCAAACCAGTGCCGTGCCCCACTTCCTTCGTGGTGAAGAAAGGGTCGAAGAGCTTGGCAAAATGCTCCTCCGGAATACCGTAGCCAGTGTCGGTGATGCTGATTTCGATGGAGTTCTCAGTAAGGTTCGAGCGTGTTTCAAGGGTCAATGTTCCACCATCCTCCATGGCTTCAGCGGCGTTGATGATCATGTTCAAGAACACTTGCTGCATCTGAGAAGGGTCGACTACGGTCATTGGCATGTCCGTCTCGAGCAGCTCATTAAACTCGATGTTCTGGAAGGATGCCTGATTCTCGACGAAGGTGACACATTCTTGGATCACAGCGTTGATATCGCATATGGTAGTATCGGGTTTCCGTTGTCTTGAAAAATCCAGTAAGCCCCGAATGATGTCTCGGCATCGGTTGGCCTGGGTCACAATTCTGTGTAAGGACGAAGCGGTCTTCTCCGATGCGTCGCTCGGCATTTTCTCTATGAGTAAGTGCGAGTATGTGACGATGCCTTGTAGAGGGTTGTTCAACTCGTGAGCCACATTGGCAGCAAGCTGGCCAATCAGAGCCAGTCTTTCCGATTCCATGATCTTGCTTTTGGTGAACTCCTTCAATTGCTCGTCGCGTTGTTTCAGAGCCGAGGCCATACTGTTGTATGCCTCGGCTAGGTCACTAATTTCATCGTTCGAAGTGACATTCACCGTGGCTTCCAGGTTGCCCGCGGCAATCTCTTGTGATGCGACGGCCAGTTTTTTAATTGGCACAGAAATTCTCTTAGAGAGCAGGTAGGCGAGCATCATGGAGACCAGCGTCCCCAGGAGGGTGATCGCCAAAAAGGCAAGCACGGTTTCCCGTTGAATGTCCACATATGGCTGCTCAAGGATACCGACGTATAAAATACCAATGATGTTGTTGTGAATGTCTCGAACCGGTTCATAGGCGGTAATGTACCAATCATTTACGACGTAGGCGCGTCCTATCCACGGTTTACCGTCGATGACGACCTGGTTGTACACCTCCTCCGAAACTCGTGTGCCGATGGCTCTCTTACCATCTTTATTTCGAACGTTGGTCGAAATGCGTACGTCGTCTTGAAAAATCGTGGCAGTACCGATGTCCTTCCCGTCGTAAATCAGATCTTCGTATACCGTTTGCTTAATCGTATCGACGATCTCATAGTTCCTGTTGATCAAGGTCCCACCGAAAAGCACGCCTAGAAAATCACCTTCATGGTCAAAAACCGGTGCCGCAGCTTTGAGCATCATGCCATCATCGCGTTCCTTTTCAGAAATTTCCCGTGCCTTTGGTGTGTCGATGAGTGTAAAGAAGGCTTTGGCAGCAAGCCGAGTGGTTTCTCTGCTCAGTTCCTCGACAGGAACGATATACGTTGCGGAAACCGGTTCCTTCCGGCTGCGCGCGACCTCGATGAGATTATCATCATACAGATCGGTACCTCGCTCCTCAGGATTATTGGTGCGCAATAAGACGATCCCGTTCGAGTCCGTCAACGTGAGAATGTCGAGATCCTCGCTTTCCTTGACTTGTGTGAGTTCATCTGAAATTTGATTGAAATCACCTGATAACAATGCTTCTCTCAAGGAATATCGATCGGCTGTAAGATGAACCACGTCGCTGATGTGCCTTAATTCCCCTAAGTAGATCTCTCGTGCAGAGTTGAGATCATGACGTACCTTTTCCTGAGCATCTGCCAAAATTCGGTCGCTGATCAAGCGGATTCCAACCCCGATAAACACAGTGCTGATGATGAAAATAATGAGTAAAAAGCTGAGGATCAATTTCGTCGATATGGGTATCCTTATGCCTCGAGGGCTGAAAATACCAAACTTCGCGAAGCCTTCCTTCATTTAGGCCTCTTGCTCCATATGGTTCGTTCGATCCTCGGCTCCATTTAGATATCAACTTCTCCTCTACTTTTTCTTCGGTTCGAACATGTCCAACAGATGATCCCGAGATGCACTCAAGCGTTCTGAGACCACCTGCGCAATACGCCACATAATCTCGTAGCCGATGTCATGATCATCTTTGCATAACTCCAGAAGGTCTTGAGCGTTGATGGCG
>CBDVCG010000354.1:0-3185 GCA_965372425.1 uncultured Anaerolineales bacterium | reverse complement strand
AAAAGAGATGGTTGTAGTGATCAATATCAAGAGGAGGACAGCGCCCATCGCGATCCAATTTGGGAGGAAAGAGGGCCGGCTCTCCAAACCGACAGCGGACCGAATATCGGCGAGAATCTGCAGCCAATCGATGGTCGCTCCTGCTTCGCGAAGCGCTAGCCACAAGTAAAAAACGGTGGCGGCTATGAGTGTAAATAGATAGATGTAGTCCGCCAGGTTTCCGGCCTCAATTGTTTCTCCGATTACCCAGAATCCGCCCTGTGTCATGACGGCGAGGGAAGTCAGGATGAAATCTCCAAAGTTGGTGAACTCCATCCCACTGATCATCGCCTGGAGATATTCGGCGATCATCGCTCCTTGAAGGATCCCGTAGGCCGTCATGAGCGCCATGAGCCCCGCGAGAACCATACCCAGAAGCTGTTGAACGGTCTGTGTCTTCACAAGGACATAATGCAGAAGTTCCTTGAGGATCAAACCGGCAATAAACACAAAAGCGATGAAGGGTCCCCACGTGAGGATGGCAAGCAGGAGCGGAAGGTCCCCTGGGAGAATGAGATTAATGAGGTTTGTGACGAGGGCATCGGTGAACCCTACTGCGATGCCAAGTATGATGGCGGCAATGGGTGCGGCGGCGAAGTAGAGCGCCTCTCGCTGGGTGCGTTCCACCAAGGACAATGACGTCCTCCGATATAACTCCTGAACAACCTGCCTCGTCTGGGAGTCGTCCCGTAATCGTAGCGCCTCCTCTACGATACGTCGCGCCGACTGGACCTCGCCAGCATCCAGCTTCAATTTCGTAAGTCTCTTGAGCAGGTCTACATTCGCGTCGCGGGGCATATCCCCACCGCGCGAGAGCGTGTACAGCGCGGCAGGTGTATAGATGAAACCAAAGGGTATGCCGATCCAGCCAAGGGCTGCTGTGATCAGGCTAGCCAGACCCAGATAAAGCATGCGGTGACGCCAGCACCACAGCCCGGCGAAGTTGCGTCGGAATGTCATCACGATCACGCTGATGACATAGGGATAAGCCACGAGACGTAGCGTCTCATCCTGCCGTCCACAAATTTCGCAAGCAGGCGGCACATTCGGGGGAAGGACAGGTTCGCCGTATTCCGGGGGGGGATTGAAGCGAGTCGAAGATCCCTTCCCTTGCATAGAACGCTCCTTCAATTAAACCAACCAACGCATGCTCAGATCAACGCCGAACCAATCATAGGGCGAGGTCGGATAATTTACAACATGTTGTAATCAACCATTAATCTATTGATGATAATAATTATCCTAAATGAATACCGGGGGGGGCTACCCCCCATGTTTCTCACCGAAGAATCTGATAGAGACTGCATTAGAGTCCATTAAGTAAACGTACCCTTTTCGCACATGGAGCCATCATGACGCAACTTATCAAAATAAAGCCAGCAGGACGAAAGTTATATGCCCTCAGTATTCTGATGACAGCTCTACTCATCAGCGTTGCCTGTTCTACAACTGGTCCTGACGAAGGTGGATTTGTACCTCCTGCGGAAGAGTCTACAACTTCAACCTCGGACTCCGGAGAAGCCAAACCTGCCAGTCAGTCTTTTGCAGGCACGGTTGCTGCGCCCGAATTCCCCACGGGTCTGGATTGGCTGAACACCGAACAGCCATTAACGCTCGAACAGCTCAAGGGAAAGATTGTGTTGCTCGATTTCTGGACGTACGGGTGCATCAACTGCATGCACATCATCCCGGATCTTAAACGTCTTGAAGCTGAATATCCTGACGAACTGGTCGTGATAGGCGTGCATTCCGCGAAATTCGAAAATGAAGCCGACACTGAAAACATCCGCAACGTCATCGTGCGCTACGACCTCGAACACCCTGTCGTGAACGACAAGGATTTCGTCGTCTGGCGTACCTGGGGGGCACGCGCCTGGCCGACGCTTGCGCTGGTTGATCCCGCGGGCAACGTCGTCGGGGGGCACAGCGGTGAGGGCATCTATGAGGTCTTCAAACCCGTCATCGCCTCCCTCGTCGACGAGTTCGAGGATACGCTCGATCGCACACCGGTAGCCTTAAAGTTAGAAAAGGAAGGGCTCCCCTCACGGGTGCTCTCATTTCCAGGAAAAGTGCTGGCAGATCCAGATGGAGAGAGGCTCTTTATCGCCGACACAAATCACAATCGTATCTTGATAGCAGATCCTGAATCTGGCAAGATCCTCGATGTCATCGGAGGGGGTGAGGCGGGGTTGCTGGACGGCGGGTTCGTCGAGGCTCAACTGAACCAGCCACAAGGGATGGCGCTCTCTGGGGATGGGACCACGCTCTATGTGGCCGACACCGAGAACCACGCCGTCCGCATCATCGACCTCACAGGTAGAACGATCGACACGCTGGTGGGTACGGGCGCCCAAGCCCGCGCGTATCCCCCGCCAGCCGGTCCGATCCCAGATTTGGCCCTAAATTCGCCCTGGGATTTGGCCCTCGACGGTGAGGATCTCTACATCGCCATGGCCGGTTCGCACCAGATTTCCGTCATCGATATGGCGGAGGGGCGGGTGAGACCCTACGCCGGGGGCGGAGGGGAAGGGACCCGTGACGGATCTGCCTTCGTCGCCGAACTCGCTCAACCCAGTGGGTTGGCGCTGGATCCGTCAGGACGATTGTACTTCGCGGATTCGGAGGCGAGCTCCATCCGCTGGGTGGATGCCGAAGGCGTTCACACCCTCGTGGGGAGCGGGGAGAGTCTCTTCGACTTCGGGGACGTGGATGGTGTCGGACAGGAGGCCAGGCTGCAGCATCCATTGGGCACAGCCTTCCTCGATGGAAGTCTGTACGTCGCCGATACCTACAACGACAAGATCAAGGTTGTCGATCCGGAGACGATGGAAATTTCGACGCTTGCAGGTGGTGATGGCGGTTGGCGAGACGGGGATGAACCCCTTTTCTATGAGCCCGGCGGTCTTGACGCTGCCGATGGTATGCTCTACATCGCCGACACAAACAACCATGCTATCCGCATCATCGATCTTCAATCTGGCAAAACGAGCACACTCGTACTTAGCGGCATAGAAAAGTTTGCCACGGAATCGAATGTTGACAGCTTCTTCGGTGAAGTCCTTACACTCGAGCCAGTTATGGTGCATAGTGGAACAGGTACCATCGAACTCCACATCGATTTGCCCGAGGGTTTCAAACTCAACGAC
>CBDVCG010000353.1:0-3195 GCA_965372425.1 uncultured Anaerolineales bacterium | reverse complement strand
AGGTCCGCTGGACCAATTCTCCCTGGATCATAAGGTTCGATTTGTGGGTGATCGTGTCGCATTAGTCGCAGCCGAGACCGAGGCCATCGCGGAGGAGGCGTTATCCCTCATCGATGTGGAGTACGATATCCTTCGCCCGATCATCGACTACACCACCGCGCTCGATGAAGACGCACCGCAGATCCACGATGAGGCCGAATATGTCAATTTTGCCGATTCCGATCCAAGCAGGAATCTAGCCGCCCAGATTAAGATTGATATTGGTGATGTGGAGGTGGGTTTTTCGGAGGCTGATCGTATCTTTGAAGAGACGTATGAGGTTCCTAAAGTTAACCCAGCGCATATCGAGCCGCATGTTGTCGTGACTTACTGGGACGAAGATGACCGTCTGGTCATTCGTACGAGCACACAAGTTCCATTCCACGTGCGGCGTATGCTTTCACCCGTCCTTGATCTGCCGATAAAACGCATACGTGTCATCAAACCGCGCATCGGCGGCGGCTTTGGCGGCAAACAGGAAGTGTTAATTGAAGACGTCGCTGCTCATCTGACCATCGCGACGGGTCGACCGGTCCGGTTCGAGTACACACGGGAGGAGGAGTTTATCGCAGCTCGTTCCCGTCACCCCATGCAAATTCGGATGAAAACCGGGGTTAAGCTTGATGGCACGATCACCGCAAATGAAATGCGCGTGGTCAGTGATACGGGTGCGTACGGCTGTCACGCGCTCACTGTCACCGGAAATACCGGTCACAAGGCGATGGCGCTCTATGTTGGGGATGGTACATTTAGACAATCGCCGAATATTCGCTTCTACGCTGATGTTGTGTATTCCAACACGCCGCCTTCAGGAGCATATCGTGGCTACGGTGTCCCTCAGGGCTTCTGGCCGGTAGAGAGACATATGGAGAAGATTGCCCGGGAACTGGGTCATGATCCGATTGAATTCCGCCTTAAGAACGCGCTGCGGGCAGGTGAACTACATCCATTCAGCTCAGCCTGGTCAGAGGGTCGAGAACCCCGACCGGAGACGATTAACACTTGTGCGCTTGAGGATTGCGCCGCGCAGGGTGCGGCCGCTATTGACTGGCAAATAAAATTCTCGAATGATGCCTGGCATGAAGTAGCTGACAAGCCTCATCTTAGACGCGGAATAGGGGTAGCTCTTGTTATGCAAGGGACTGCGATTCCGTACCTCGATATGGGTGGCGCAAGCATTAAGATGAACGATGATGGTTCCTTCAACCTTCTCGTCGGCGCAACCGACCTGGGGACAGGTTCGGATACCGTGCTCGCCCAGCAGGCGGCCGAGGTCCTGGGAACTCCTGTGGATGACATCATCGTGTACTCATCGGACACCGACTTCACGCCCTTCGACAAAGGCGCATATGCTTCCAGCACAACCTATATTTCAGGCGCCGCTGTAGTTCGTGCGGCTGAAGCTGTTGCGGCCCGCATCTGTGACCGTGCCGCGAGATTGCTCACCGTTGAAGAGAGCGAAGTGATGCCGGTTGATATCCAGCTTCATGATCGTGCCGCGTGGGCGCCGGATGGGCGTTCGATTTCTTTGGGGGAGATCGCCCTGAATGCCCTGCACCATGAGGATCAAGAACAGATCATGGGGGTGGGATCATTTATGTCCACCGTAGCCCCTCCACCGTTTGGGGCACAGTTCGCGGAGGTGCTCGTCGATATCGAAACGGGCGCCGTAAAAGTACAAAAGCTCGTCATGGCCGTGGATTCCGGTGTGATCGTAAACCCACTCACCGCATCTGGGCAGATTGAGGGCGGCATGACCCAGGCGCTGGGGTATGCGGTTTGTGAGGAGATGAACTACGATGATGCGGGACGACCGCGCGAAATTGATTTCACGGATTACCATATTTTCGCCGCCCACGAGATGCCAGAGCTTGAGACCATCTTTGTCGAGACGATCGAACCCTCTCATCCCTTTGGTGTGAAAGCGGTCGCCGAAATTCCGATGGATGGGGTTGCCCCAGCTGTGGGGAATGCCGTCTTGGATGCTTGCGGGGCGGATGTACATAGGCTGCCTGTGACACCGGAACGGGTTTGGAGGGCGTTGCGGGGGTAGCCCGACTACCCGTCATAAGCTGGAATGAGTAAAAAACAATCATGAGCACGATTTACGTTATTGGACATGTTAACCCGGACATCGATGCAATCGCATCTGCGATGGGCTATGCATGGCTTCTCGCCTCTCAAAAAGGGGATGATGTCATCGCCGCACGAGCCGGCCCGATAAATGCCCAGACTGCCTGGGCGCTCGAACGATTGGGTTTGAAGCCTCCAATCCTCCTTGCGGATGCCTCTCCGCGGTTCGAAGCTGTGGCACGGCGGTTCGACACCGTCACACCCGATCGACCGCTGCGAGAGGCGTGGACGATTGTGAATCGGACAGGTACGGTGGCCCCACTGGTCGAGAGAGATGGAACACCATTTGGTCTTGTGACAGGATTGAGTCTGTTCCGATCGATGAGCCAGTTTATTGGCAGCCGTTCTGAAACCCAGGAGATGAGCCTGAACGAACTGTTCGAGGTACCCAGTCGTGAAGCGGCAGACGTTGATGTGCCCAAGTTCAGGGCGAATTCAAGAATCAGAGACGGACTCCCGCGTGTGCTGCGTGGAGAGAGAAATGACTTCTGGGTCATCGATAACGAAGGTCGTTATGTGGGCGTCTGCCGGCAGCGGGATCTTCTCAATCCTCCCCGATTGCAGCTGATCCTCGTCGATCATAATGAAGTCGGTCAGTCCATCGGTTCACTTGATGAAGCGGATATGTTAGAGGTGCTCGATCATCATCGTGTGAACAATCCGCCCACGCGTCTTCCCATCAGTTTCCGTGTGGATCCAGTAGGGAGCACAAGTACGCTTGTCTCGGAACGCATCGAGGAGTCTGGCTTGAGCGCACCACCCGAATTGGCGGGATTGCTGCTCGGAGGGGTGCTTTCCGATACGCTGCGGTTCAGCTCTCCGACGACAACGGAACGCGATCGTGAAGCTGCCGAGAGACTCGCAAGATGGGCATTTGTGGGAGGCTCACCTCTTGATGGCGAAGGCATCGACTCATTTGGATTGGAAATACTCCAGTCGAGCTCTGGACTCTCAGCCCGAGATCCGAAGGAAATCGTAACGAGCGATCTCAAGGTGTACGACTCTGTCGGTTTGCATTTCGGG
>CBDVCG010000352.1:0-3198 GCA_965372425.1 uncultured Anaerolineales bacterium | reverse complement strand
AGAACTATCGGGTTGGGGGGCTGATCTTGTGATATTGCAGACAAGTTCGTTTGGTCCGGGTCAATTCATCTTCGAGTTTACGAAAGCACCCGTTTTCTTGGGTTTATGGGCTATCCCAGAAGGTCCACCGGCAGGCGGTGGGGGATTGCCGCTGAACAGCTTCACAGCGATGAATATGTACAACAGCATTCTGGGTACTCGGGAAACAGGATATAAGCATCCCGTGAAATGGTTTTACGGTCACCACGGGCAGCCCCTATTTGATGATCGATTTATCATCACCCTGCAGGCTTTGCGTGCAGTGGTTAATCTACGCGGGTCGCGGATTGGCCTCATTGGTGGAGTAGCTCCCGGTTTCGATAATCTCATTGTGGACTATGAAGAACTCCGAGCTGCACTCGGCGCAGAGGTAGTGGATATCGAGCTGGAAGAAATAATCGACAAAGCCAGGGCTTATGACACCGGCCGAATAAAATCTGCCGAGAAGATTTTACTCGCTGATAATGTAACGCTTGCCGCGGGTCAGGAGCCTGCGGTAGAAAAATCCAGCCGAGTGTTGACGGCATACCAGGAGATCGTCCGAGAACGGGAATTGGACGCGTTGGCAGTGAGCTGCTGGCCCCAATTCCAGGAGGATTACCATCTTGCCGTTTGCAGCGTGATAGGAGCCGCAAATCAGTTGGGAGTGGTTGCTGCGTGCGAGGGGGATGTCACCAGCGCGGTAAGCATGCTTGCGTTGAAATACATAAGTGGTGGTGGGATCGTATCCCTTATGGATCTTTCCGCCCTCGACGAATCCGATGATTCTGTCCTCCTATGGCATTGTGGACCCGCCCCGGTTTCGTTTGCGGATGAGGGCGGGGTACGGATGGGGTCTCTCTGGCTATTCGATGGCTATGAAGGTGAACCCATAGGATTGCACAATGATCTCGTTCTTAAGCCTGGCGCCGCGACTGTGATGGGCTTCTCAGTCGATTTTCAAAGAATGCTGGTTTTAAATGGGGTCATCGACAATGCAAAACCGGGCTACGTGGGCAGCCGAGGGTGGATGTCGGACATCCGGCTCAGTGACGAAGACATCGACGTCCCAGATCTTGTTGAGACGATCATGGCCTCAAATTATCAACACCACTATCCTCTCATCTACGGAGAATATGCGCCGGCAAGCATGGAGTTGGCAGCATGGCTTGGGATTCGATTAATCCAACGTCGAAATTACCGGGCATACCTCCAATAGTCACGGCTCATTGGTTCATGCCCATTAAAAGCTAAGGAGAACTTGCGGATGCCAGAACTCATCGCCGCAATCGATCAAGGGACGACGAGCACACGCTGCGTGCTGTTTGATCGGAGCGGGCGAATCGTTCAGCTCAGCCAGAAGGAGCATGAACAAATTTATCCAGGACCGGGGTGGGTTGAACACGATCCTCTCGAGATCTGGGGTTGCACACAGGAGGTAATCTCGCAGACGCTTACGAACGCACAGGTGGCGGGTGATCAAATACTTGCCGTGGGGGTTACAAATCAGCGTGAGACGACCATCGTGTGGGACAAGCAGACGGGACAGCCGTACGGGAATGCCATCGTCTGGCAGGATACTCGCACGAAAGATATTTGCAATGCTCTCGGCGCGGATGAAGGCCCCGACCGGTTTAGGGTTTTGACGGGGCTGCCGCTCTCAACCTACTTCTCTGGACCGAAATTGAAGTGGCTTCTTGAAAATGAGGATGGAGTTCGGAGTGGGGCCGAAAAGGGTGAGGCGTTATTCGGCACGGTAGACACATGGCTCATATGGTGGTTGACGGGCGGACCCGACGGCGGTGCGCATGTGATCGATGTGACGAATGCCAGCCGAACGATGTTGATGAACCTTTCGAACTTGAATTGGAATGAAGAAATTCTAGAAATCTTCAATATCCCCCCCGGTATGCTTCCGCGAATTGTACCTTCCAGCGATTCCCCAGGCTGGGGGATGACGAAGCCTTCAGGTCCGTTTGGCACTGCCATTCCTATCTGTGGTGACCTCGGTGATCAGCAGGCTGCACTTGTGGGACAAACATGCTTCTCCCCTGGTGAGGTGAAAAATACTTACGGTACGGGTTGTTTCATGCTGATGAACACCGGAGAGAGAATTGTCCCATCAACTTCTGGCTTGCTTACGACGGTGGGGTACAAATTTGGAGATGAGAAAGCTGTATACGCACTTGAGGGATCTATTGCGATTACGGGAGCCCTCGTACAATGGCTGCGGGATAACCTGGAGCTTATCAGATCGGCAGGGGAAATCGAGACCCTTGCACGATCGGTTGAGGACAGCGGTGGGATTTACTTCGTCCCGGCTTTTTCGGGTCTTTTTGCACCGCACTGGCGTTCCGATGCCCGGGGAGTCATCGTTGGGTTGACGCGCTACATCCATAAGGGTCACATCGCCAGATCGGTCCTCGAGTCCACGGCATACCAAACTCGTGAAGTCCTTGACGCCATGAACGCTGATTCCGGGGTAGAGTTGAGCAAAATGAAGGTTGATGGCGGCATGGTTCAGAATGAATTACTGATGCAGTTTCAAGCCGACATCCTCAACGTGCCTGTCCTCCGCCCTCGCATCGCTGAGACCACAGCGCTGGGCGCTGCCTATGCAGCCGGATTAGCTATCGGGTTCTGGGAAAGCATCGAGAGTTTACGGGATCAGTGGCAGGTCGATAAAATCTGGCAGCCTGGAATGGATGATTCGACCCGCTCTAATCTCTACCATGGCTGGCAGAAAGCCGTCGAGCGTAGTTTAAATTGGATCGATTGAAATTCAAATCTACATGGGTGATGCGCATTCGGGTAGAATCTACCCACTTGCGGCATCGAATAAAATTTATCCCTCACCTCTCCAGGAGATTGTGACCTCACGCGTGGTATCCCCGCTTCGTAAGAGATGGTTGAAAGAGCCCCAATTCACAGCCGATTTGTGCATTAAGTGTAATATCTGCACGTCAGCATGCCCAGTGATGGCCGTCACCGATGAATTCCTCGGTCCAAAAGCAGTCGGACCCCAGGTGCAGCGTTTTCGTCATCCGCGGCACCTGATGCCGGATGCAACAGTCTCCTGGTGTTCAGGGTGTGGCACCTGCACTCGTGTCTGCCCGCATGGTGTAGCTGTCGCGGAGATGAACGTCAGGGCAAAGGCGCGCGTCGTCAAAGAAAGGAGCG
>CBDVCG010000351.1:0-3218 GCA_965372425.1 uncultured Anaerolineales bacterium | reverse complement strand
TTGATGGCGTTTGGCTTTATTGAAAATGTTCCACTCGTGCCCGAGTATGAGCTTGTGGAGGTGATGGATCATGCCATGGCGGGAGACGAGGCTTACTTTCATGAGTTCTATCAAGATCTGGAGGGAGGGCGTTTCAGCCTCATTGTCGCAAGCGGGATGTCCCTCGAAAAGCATCGAGTGCCACATTCCTTCGAAGAGGAGAGCGAAGCCTGGAGGAAATATGTCGCTGTCAAGTTATTTGACTGGTATTCACCAACGGTCAAATTGGATGATGTAGGTGTATGGCTCTATAAACCAATTATTGGAATCGAGGATTGATCGTCTTTCTGATTCCAATCTATGGGATTTCATGGTTTATACTTGCGTCTCAACCGACTCATCTTTACTTCCGCTTGCAAAAGATGCTGGCGCAGGTGTTCCGAGGTCGATCCGTTTTTAGAATGGCTTCATTTCGATAGCAAAACCTCGATAAAATGATGAGCTGATATCTGCAGGAGGATTTTTAATACCAGATGTTTCTTAAAAAACAATTTTGGATCGTCGCTATTATCGGTATGATCAGTTTTCTGCCATTCCTTGCCAGGGCGCAGACAGATACACAGGTGGAGCAGCTTGAGGTCTTACTTTGGCCCGAGTATGATCGACCCGAATTACTCGCCATCCAAAAAATTCGATTCACACCAGATACAAACCTTCCTGCAACGATTCAACTTTCTATTCCGGCTTCAGCCAAGACACCGCATGCGGTCGCTGCATGGCTCCCGGATGGTACCCTCGGGGAGGAACTTGAGTGGACTCAGCAAACTCGCGGCGACTGGATTATCATCCAAGCAGAGACCCCAACGACGGGAATCTGGATCGAATATTACGATGCGCTTGACATGGACGGACAGGATCGCTCGTATGTGTTCCAGTGGACAGGTGAACTCGCTGTCGAGGATCTTCGCTTCGATATCCTTCACCCCCCCGGGAGTCGAGACTTTCAAATTTCGCCAGCAGGCGAGGAGAGCCGAGATGAGATTGGCGCACGCCATACGGTAGGTGCGCTTGGCGCTATTGAGAGCGGTGAACAACCCGAGATAACGCTGAGCTACAACAACCCGTCGGCACCTTTGCTCCCTCCTTACTCCCTGGATGGTGAAACCCAGGTTTTTGATAATCTGGAGGTCGCGATGTGGCCGGAATTTGATCGTCCGGAGACGTTGGTCATCTATCAGATTTCGCTTCCCTCGGATCTGACTCTCCCTGCGGAAGTGCGCATCCCCGTACCATCCGAATATGGGAGTCCAAATGCCGTCGCCTTTCGCGACGCCGGGGGAAATTTGGTGCTCGCCGATCACCAGCAGGAAGATCACGGTGACTGGTCGGTTCTACGAGTTGAGACCGAGTCACCTTTTGTGTGGGTGGAATACTATGCAGATCTCTGGCGGGAAGGGGACCAGCGCGCCTTTACCTTTCCGTGGCCAGGTGGAGTCGAATTGGATACCCTGTCATACACGGTTCAACTTCCCGCAGCAGGCTCGGCGATGCAGGTCTCCCCGGGCGGCACGTTTGGTCAGGGAGAGGATGGATTGGTGTATTACAGTGGTTCGCTGGGGTCAGTTCCTGCGTCGGCTCCGGCTCAGATCAGTTTCTCCTATGCGAATGCCAGTGGAGACCTCACAGAAGACGCGGAAATCCCTCGGCAAATCATCGAACGCCCACAAGATACCTCGGGGGGAACCCCGGGACTTGAATCACTTCTTCCTTACGTGCTCGGTGCCTTTGGACTCTTGCTCCTCGTCGGTGGCGGGTGGCTATTTTATCGGGGTCGGAAGGATAAAAGCACCCGGTCTCGCCCGAATCGACGACGTCGAAAGAAGAGGGGTGGAGACAAGGGTTCGGAAAAGGAACTGGACGCCGGTTCGGTATTCTGTCACGTCTGCGGGACCAAATCCTCGTTGAGCGATCGCTTCTGCCGGCAATGCGGCACGCAATTGCGTTCCTGATTTATCTCCCTAACTAGACGGATTCCGTCTTTTCTCCCGAAACCCGCCAACAAGCATAAGATGTAGGTTCTTTTTGCCACTTCCCGCACCCATCCAACTGATGCTAGACTAGAAATCAGCTCGATAGCGTGCGGGTATATGACTGACTTTTCGATCGCAATCATCTTCTTCATCTACGGGCTGGCCTTCTTCAGCATGGGATTGGTGATTCTTCTGGAGGCCGGTCGTAGTGGAGATTTGCGCATCCGTTTTGCGCTGCGGGCGCTGGCGATTTTTGGTATTCTCCATGGCTTTCACGAGTGGTTAGAGGCGTTTGAGCTGCTGCAGCTTCTGCCTGAGATAAGTCGTGTCCCCCTTTCGTGGGAGAATCTGCGCCTAGGATTGCTTACTTTCTCGTTTTTACCCTTGGCAGCTTTTGGTGCTGTCCTCCTTCTCGGCGCATTCCGTTACAAGCTCGTAAGCGTGGCTGTGCCTTTGCTGCTGTTATTAGTGAGGGCGATAGGGCTTTTCTTTATTGGTGCACGGGTACAGGACACGGGTGAATTGATTATTGCCACAGATGTATGGACGCGTTATGTCCTTGCCGTCCCAGCAGCTCTCCTGGCATGCCTGGGATTGCTTCAACAGGTTCGCATTCGGACCTCGAAGGATCTCCCAAGGTTCGGGCGGGACTACCTCTGGGCTGCAGCAGCTTTCGGTGTGTATGCTTTTGCTCAGGTTTTCGCCAGGGAAAGTTTGCTGCCGGCTTCTCAGATCATCAATCAAGGAGTTTTCCTTGAAATTTTCGGATTCCCAGTGCAGCTCCTTCGGGCCGGCGCAGCCGTTGCCATAGCTCTATTCATTATTCGCTCTTTGAGGACGTTTGAGTATGAGACCCAGCAGGAAATCGCCCGGCTGCAGGATCAGAGCTTGAAGGAAGCACAGCACCGCGAGGAACTGCGAAGTGAATTTCTTAGAAGGGTAGTAGACGCGCAGGAAGCGGAGCGTCAACGCATCGCCCGCGAGCTGCATGATGAAACCGGCCAGGCGTTGACAGCTGTTGCGCTTGGCTTGAGGGGAATCGCTTCGAGCATGCGGCAAGACCTGGATAAGGCAGCGAAGGACCTGCGAGATATCGAAGGGCTTGTTGCCCGATCGTTAACAGAACTGCAGCGCATTATCGCCAATATGCGACCCTCCCATTTAGATGATTTAGGCCTGGCTTCGGCATTACGATGGTTTGCAGGGGAT
>CBDVCG010000350.1:0-3223 GCA_965372425.1 uncultured Anaerolineales bacterium | reverse complement strand
AGGTAACACCCACTCAGCTCCGGCCATTCGCCGAGGATGGCGTTACCATCAAGGGTGTTCACGGCATACAACCCGGCCCAGCCACGCAGCACCTTCAGTCGATCGAAGGGTGGCACGAATTCAACAAGCTCCGGCCAGAGGACATCAGTAAACCTACGGCGGCTCAAGGTGAATTCAAATCCTATGGGATCTTCGGGCAGCGATTTCCCCACCATGAAAAGATTTCCTCCTTCGTGGATGCAGTACAACCCTAATGGAGAGAAAAACGCTGGGAGCAGATCATCACTTTGAACTTCGGTTTCCACTATGAATACCTGGCGCATCACCGGAGATACCGGCAGATCGATCCCGGCCGTCTTCGCCAATTTTGTCGCCCAGGCGCCCGCACTGTTAACCACCGCCCCAGCAAGAAGCTCATCCCCGGAGGAGAGCCTTACCCCCTTGACGTGCTTGTATTCATGCAATAGTTCAATAACTTCGGCGGTGACGAATTGCGCACCCATCGATATAGCCTTGTCTTTATATGCCATAAGCACAGCATATGGATCTAAGACGCCGTCAAGCGGTCCGAATGTCCCGCCCACGCAGTTCACCGGTTTGATGAGTGGATAACGCGAGCTGATCTCATCCGGGCTTAACCATTCCACCTGGCATCCCAGCGATTGCTGCAACTCGAGTCCCTCTCGAGCTTCAGCGAGACTTTCTTCGTCCACCAAGAAGAGATTGCCCTGCTGCCGAAAGGCGATCTCGGGTTTCTGTTCACCCACGGCCATCTCTTCGGCAAAATTTTCCATCACGTCCAGACCGTAGAGGGACATTTGAATATTTTCTTTGATGTTGAATTGAACCCGAGTATTACCATCCGATAGCGCGGAGGATGATTTTTCATAGGTGGGATCCATTTCGACGATGGCTACTTTCAGATCGGGTTCGGCCTTCAGTAGATAATGGGCTGTGGCACAGCCCATCACACCGCCTCCGACCATAATGACATCGAAATGTCCTTTCGCTGCTGGCATCTAATCTCCCGAGGATTTGTTCAAAAAGAGCGGGTGATACCGCCGTCCACGCGGATATTCTGTCCGGTGATATAGCTTGAGTCATCTGAAATAAGAAATCTCACGGTTTTAGCAATTTCATCTACACCCCCGTACCGTTCCATGGGGATCCGATCAATATTCTCCTCAGATTCCGGATAGCTATCAATAAAGCCGGGCAAAATGCAGTTCATCCTGATCCCTTCGCGTGCATACGCATCGGCATACATCTTGGTAAATCCTGCCAGACCCGCCCGGAGGCTGGATGAGACCGGGAACGCGGCATCGGGTTCAAATGCAGCGAAGGTCGATATGTTGACAATCGCCCCCTTCCCCTGAGCGGACATGATGGGGGTGACGAAACGAGCCATGCGAATGACGTTAAGTAGCACCAGATCGAGGCCCGTGTGCCAATCTTCATCCGGGATATCCAGCAGAGGACCCTTCGGTGGATGCCCGGTGTTGTTAATCACGGCATCGACGCGGCCAAAGGCATCCATGGTTTGAGAAACTAAGTTTTCTAAATCGCCGACATTCGTCACAGAGCCCGTCAGTCCAAAACCATCGAGCTCGGCAGCGAGGGATTCCGCCCCCCCGGCGTTGGACATCAAAGCCAGTTGATAGCCATTCGTCGCCAACTCTCGAGCGATGGCGGCTCCCATGCCCTTTCCTGCAGCCGTAATAATCGCAACCTTGTTTTCACTCATTTGCACGCTCCATCTATGTTGACACTTACCCTGGTTAATTTTCCTGCATCATGTGCTCGTCTTACGTTATCCCCCTAGCCCTACGTGAATAAAGGTTCATAAGTTTTCAACGATGCCACCATCTTCCCCCGATCGCCTGACGAAATGGGAGTGCACTTCTCACGTGCTCTGATTGTACACTTCAATTTTATGCATGTATCCAACCATCAAGACCATGCATAGAAACCGAGACCCTATTTCCCGTATCTGTCTACGGTCAATAAGGGATAGGTCACGACGACGACAAAAAGGCCGCAAGTGGTAAAAGAGGGCACAGGGTTGAGCTGAGCAGGGCCAGCGCCCAAGGACTCCACCCGTGCCCAACTTGAGATCTAGAAACCCGAGAAATAGGTCGCCAGCACCAGAATGAGCCAGCCGATGACCACGATCCAGAAGGAATATGGTTCGAAAACTGGACCACCAGCAAGCTTCACGATAATCCCGCCAATACCAATAAGAATTGCAACATACCAGGTAATCTTTTTCGGTGCATTAAGCCTCATTTGCATTCTCCTTCCTACGAATTGGCAATTGATGTCCTGTACCCTCCTGGCCCGTCAGGAGGCGCGCTCCCGAGGAGGGTGATCTCAACCAACATCCATATACTACATACCATAGAATTTCCGTGCAATCTGGCAATGATCTACTGGGGTCGCCCAGGCTGCTTGTACAGCATCCACGGTGTACCTAGCGATTATGGGTGAGTGGTGCGCCCTCACCCTTTTTCCCCATTCTTAGCAGGATAACCATCAACTGGAGCTAGCTGTCCAGAGTTTTTCGAATAATGAAGTAAAACTTGCACGCTATTTTATTTTGGGGGTCAATTCGCGCATGTGGAGCAATTGATGTCCGTAGATCGAAAATATTATCGTCTCAACACTCGATTCCCCCAGGGTCGGATGCCGCCCTAGACGATCCAGAGTCTCGTCATCTTGTTCTGCCACCCAGGCGATGGTCGTCTCCCGGGCGTCTCCTAAAAGTGCCTGCAATTCATCCGGTGTACGATCTGGTTGACGTCCAATTTGATCTTCGTTAAACGCGTCGATGTCGATACCCTCTGGCGCGCCCTCGCCTCCGGAAGCGATGTCTTTCACGATCATGAGCAGGTGTTCCTCCGATATGATGAAATGAGCGACAAGATCCTTCACCGTCCATCCATCAGATTCGCCCTTGATAGATCCTTGCCAACCATCGTGTTCAAGGGAATCGAGGATCTCATTTGTTTTGTGCAATCCTCTTTCCAATCTTGCGATCATTTTTTCTATACGCTTGCTCTTCATCTCATCTCCTTCATCGGTGCTTGAACTGCAACCTGCATGAACTCCATCATTTTACACGTGGAATATGCGCATCGCATCATTTATCATGAATGGCGTGCACATTTGTACTTGGTAAAGATGGGCCGTCGATGTATGTTTGGCATTATTGTGTTCTCCAAGT
>CBDVCG010000349.1:0-3227 GCA_965372425.1 uncultured Anaerolineales bacterium | reverse complement strand
AGCGTTTTAATCTTTCAAGACCCAAAGTTGCGCGCCTGCTCAAGGAGGCACGGGAGACCGGAATCGTTGAGTTCAAGATTACGGGCGTTCCAACTGAGCATCTAGACCTCGAAAGGAAACTTCGGAACACATTTAATCTTAAGGATGTGATTGTGACTCCCACACCGTCGGATAAAAGCGAAATCCGACGGTCATTAGGCCGCGCGGCAGCCGGATATCTCCAGAGCATATTCAAGCCTAATATTATCGTCGGGCTCGGTATGGGTCGGACGATCGCAGAAATTCCTCAGTTTGTCACTCCAGATCCATCATCCAAATGTGCATTTGTCGAGATGGTGGGCGGCGCTAGTCGAACAGATGTCGGTTTCGACACCTATAATGTGAGCTGGCGCCTTGCGGAAGGTTGTGGAGGCATCGCCTATCATGTCAACTCGCCCGTAGTGGTTGAGAGCCCTGATGCTCGTGAAGCGATCATGTCCGATATCAACATCACGAGTGTTCTTGAAATGGCAGCGAGAAGTGACGTTGCCATTGTGGGAGTTGGCAGGGTGGGTCCGGAGATGACACTGGCGCGTCTGGGTTATTGTGATGAAGCAGACATCAATGAGCTGATCAAGTCAGGTGCGGTTGGGGACATCATGGGTCATTACTATGATATCCAAGGAAAACCAGTAATTACCGGCCTTGAAGGAAGGTTGGTCTCTTTAGAGCCGGAGCAAATATTCGCAATTCCAACCGTCATTGGTGTGGCTGGAGGCGATAAAGTAGATGCCATCCTTGGTGCGGTCAGAGGTGGGTATATTGATGTGCTCATCACCGATGATCAGGCTGCCGCGGCAATACTGGCGCAAGAGCGCCAGGTTCAAGGTGATTTGTTAGCATGAAAGAGAAGATGCGCGCAGTCGTCGTCCATAACAGGAACATCTTTTCCTACGACACGGTGGATAAACCCGAAACCGGCGATGGCGAGATCGTACTGCGGATAGAAGCCGCCGGTATTTGTGCTGCTGACCGAAAAATTTACTCGGGAGTTCACCCATGGGAGCTGCCAGACCCCTACTTCCCAGGACATGAGTATGTTGGAACGGTTGTGGAATTAGGGGAGGGCGCTTCGGCTGCGACCGGTCTTCAGAAGGGCGATCGCGCCACGGCTGAAATCCTCGTCCCATGTTGGAAGTGTTGGTTTTGCCGACGGGGCATGTACCATCTGTGTGACCAACCCGGCGTATGCGTGGGAGCCTGGGCGGAGTATTTAAGAATCCCCAAAGGCGCGCTGATTCACCAGGTGCCACAAGAGTTGTCCCCTCGTGAGGCTGTTCTAATCGAGCCCTTGTCCTGTTCAATCCATGCTGTCAATCTGGCTCGAATCGAATTGGAGGACACCGTCGTTGTGTCAGGACTGGGCGCAATCGGAATGGGCGTGCTGCAGGTGGCTCGGCTAAAGAATCCCCACAATTTGATCGGTCTTGACGTGAATGAGCATCTTCTTGCGAAGGCTTCTGAGCTGGGTGCGAACTACACGCATAATCCCCTCGAGGGAGATGTTCCTGACATGATTCGCGATCTGACCGGCGGGCGGGGTGCAGATATCTATATAGAGGCCTCCGGCGCCCCGGCGTCTATTCATATGGGAATTGATTCGCTGCGTAAAGCTGGGCGCCTGGTGGTATTTGGTGTTTATGCAGAAAAAATACCCATCGATTTTAATCAGATCAGTGAGTTTAAAGAGCTGGAAATACTTGGCGGTCACCTGAGTCCCAATGCCTATCCTCTGGCGATCAAGTACCTCGCCGAAGGGTTGATCGATGCCAGTGTGATGGTGACGGATGAATTCCCTCTTTCGGAATACGATGCTGCCATTAGGGTCAAAGATCGGATGGATCCACCATCGATCAAGACCATCCTGATTCCAGAATTTGACAATGCCGGGTGATCTCGTCCTTACGCTAGATATTGGTACGGGAAGCTCTAGAGCGCTCATCTTCTCGGTCTCTAAGAAGCAGGTTGTGTCTGCGGTTTCTATAAGCGTGGAGATCGATCATCCGGCTCCAAATAGGGCGGAATTTGTGCCAGCAAAATGGAGGGATGCTTCGCTGGGTGCGATGGCAGAAGCTGTCTCGCACGCAAAAAGCCATGCCGAAGATTACCTCGGCATCACGGTGACAAGCCTTCGTCAGGGGTTTGTCCTCATGGACAAGGAAGGTGCTCCATTAGGACCGGGCGTCTTAAACTATGATCGACGAGGCGCTCTTGGCATAGCCCGCATACAAGAAAAGTGTCGCATCGAAGATTTGTATGCACTGACGGGACATTGGCATGCGCCGGAACTCACACTCCCCAAGCTGATTTACTATCAAGAATATGAGCCCGATATCTGGGAAAAGGTCGACAAATTTCTCTTCGTGCATGATTGGATGCTCTATGAGTTGACGGGGCAGATCTGCACCAATGCGACCATGGCATGTGCCGGTCAGATGGCAGATGTTCAGAATAGAAATTGGGCGTTCGATTTGCTCACGGAGCTGGAGATTTCTAATCGTATCCTGCCGCCCCTTATGGAAACGGGGACATTGATCGGCGGTCTTCGAGAAGAAGTTGCCCATCGAGTTGGACTGCTGGCGAGTACGCCCGTCTTTGTGGGTGGGGGAGATGCGCAGTTTGGTAGCTTGGGTGCGGGTGGGATGCACCCGGGTTCCATAGTCATAGTTGGGGGTTCAACGACGCCCCTTATTCTTGCCACGGATGCACCGGTGATGGATCCTAAAAGGTACCCCTGGGTGAGCACGCACCTTGCGCCAGGATTATGGGCGGTTGAAATGAATGCCGGCGCTACGGGTATGCTATACAAGTGGTTCCGGGACACCTTCGGGACCGCTCAAATCGAAGAGGCCGAAAGAAGGGGGTTAGACTCTTTTGAGGTCCTAAACGAACTTGCACTCAAAGCTCCTCTGGGAACAAATGGACTTCGAGCCATCGCCAGCAACCCGCGCTGGGCCCAGGACACCTGGGAGAAGAAAGCTCCGTTTGTGTTCTTGGGATTCAGCACCGGCAACTCGTTAGGTGAGTTCGCTCGGGCAATCCTGGAATCGGTGTGCTATGCAGTGAGAGGGAATTTTGAGGAGTTAGAACGTATAAAGCGGATAAAATCAGAAAAAATCATATATACCGGCGGGACAGCCGCTCCTGTGTTCTGGGCACAGATGATGTCGGATGTTCTTAGACGACCG
>CBDVCG010000348.1:0-3232 GCA_965372425.1 uncultured Anaerolineales bacterium | reverse complement strand
GCCCACCACGGTTGGGCCTAGGCTTACTCGACATGAAGCCGAGGATCTAGAAAACAACCTGGTCTCGGAACCATACCCTGCCTTTGTGCTGAATGCTTGACGGTCACCTATCAGCATGGTAGAATGACGCTCCGTTGTCAGACAATGACGCGGGCAGGTTGGCAGGTCGAACTTGCCTGAATAGAATAGAGATTTTTGAAAGGCGAGGCCATCGTGCACGTCCGGTGGCCTCCCTTAATGGCTTGAGACAGTGGGCAAGCGTGTGCCCCTAAGTTCAAGGGAGGTGGGTAGTGCCTACCATAAACCAACTAGTCAGAAAAGGCCGGAAAGCAAAACGCTCGAAGAGCACGGCGCCCGCGCTTCAGTATATTTTCAACTCCATGAAACAGAAGCGCATTGTGCAGCGAAAAGGGGCGCCACAAAAGCGTGGTGTGTGTACACAGGTACGTACACAGACTCCGAAGAAGCCAAACTCTGCTCTTCGGAAGGTGGCTCGTGTGCGTTTGACGAATAATATTGAGGTTTCAGCTTATATACCTGGTGAAGGTCATGCGCTGCAGGAGCACTCGGTTGTGCTGGTGCGCGGTGGACGCGTGAAGGACCTCCCCGGTGTTCGCTATCATATTATCCGCGGTGTGCTTGATACCACGGGTGTAGAGGATCGCCGTCAGAGTCGCTCGAAATATGGCGGTAAGAAACCCAAGGAATAGTGCTTTATCGGTCGCCGTGCTTTCGGCGACCGATTTCACGAGAAGGAATTCGGAGCGAGAGAAGATGAGACGCAACAAAGCTGAAAAACGACCAGTTTCCCCGGATATTCGTTATAACAGCACGTTGGTGCAGGGCATGATCAATCGTCTGATGAAAAAGGGAAAGACCAGCACAGCGACGCGAATTGTTTATGATGCGTTCGACATCATCGAAGCCAAGACAAACAGAAATCCTGTAGAGGTCTACGAGGAAGCCGTAAACAATACGTCCCCCCTCCTTGAGGTTAAACCCCGGCGCGTCGGCGGCGCGACTTACCAGGTACCCATTGAAGTCCGATCAGGTCGCCGGCTGGCATTATCACTGCGTTGGATTCTCGCAGCGACTCGTGATCGCTCCGGTAAATCCATGGCTGAGAAACTTGCAGGGGAATTAATGGATGCCTCAAATAACACCGGCGCAGCTATTAAGAAGAAGGAAGATACCCATCGCATGGCGGAAGCGAATCGGGCATTCGCACATTATCGATGGTAGTAGCTTTGAAGGAATCGCCTAAAGGGCGAGTGGTGAAGGAAATGGCGCGTGAACATCCACTAGAGCGGTACCGGAACATCGGCATCATCGCACATATCGATGCCGGGAAGACGACGACGACCGAACGTGTGCTCTTCTACACCGGTCGAACGCATCGACTCGGCAATGTGGATGATGGAACTACGGTTACCGATTGGATGGACCAGGAACGCGAACGTGGAATCACGATCGTTTCCGCTGCCGTTACGGCGACGTGGCACGATCATGTGATTAACATCATCGACACTCCTGGGCATATCGATTTCACGGCGGAGGTACAACGTTCTCTCCGAGTGCTCGATGGCGGCGTTGTCTTATTTGACGCAGTCCAAGGCGTTGAACCGCAATCTGAAACTGTTTGGCGGCAAGCGGATCTATATCATGTCCCACGAATTTGCTTTGTGAACAAGATGGATCGTGTGGGAGCATCCTACGAGAACACGATTGATATGATCCGTGAACGTCTGGCGGCAAACCCAATTGCGGTGCAGATACCCATGGGCAGCGAAGCTGATTTCAAGGGCGTCATCGATTTGATCGATGAGGCAGCTTTCATCTGGACGGATGAATCGGGATCGAACTTCGAAGAGGTAGCGATACCTGACGAATTCGCCGGCGAGGCTGAATCACGCCGAGCTGTTATGATCGAGCAAATTGCAGAGACGGATGATGCACTCACGACTAAATTTGTTGAGGGTGAAGTGATTGCCGCCGAAGAATTAAAGTCAGCTCTGCGCACAGCAGTTATCTCAGGTGAGGCGACGCCCGTCTTTTGTGGTTCTGCTTTACGCAACAAGGGCGTCCAGCTGCTCCTGAATGCTGTTGTGAATTATCTCCCCTCCCCACTTGATATCTCCGATGTCGAAGGTCTGAAACCCGGTACCGATGAAGTGCTTACTCGTGCGGCAAGAGAGGATGAGCCTCTCAGCGCACTCGTGTTTAAAATCGTCACGGACCCTTACGTCGGCAGGCTCGCGTATTTCCGCGTGTACTCAGGAAAGATCACCAAGGGTTCCACGGTCTACAACGCAACCAACGAGAAGCGTGAACGTGTCGGGCGCCTGCTACGGATGTATGCCGATCGTCGTGAAGACATCGAGGAAGTCTGGGCGGGAGACATTGGGGCGGTTCTGGGTATGAAGGACACATTCACTGGTGACACCTTGTGTGATGCTGCCAATACTATCCTTCTTGAAAACATCACCTTTCCTGAACCCGTCATCTTCGTGGCGATCGAACCCAAAACCATGGCGGATCAGGACAAATTGTCGGAAGCGCTGCGAAAACTTTCCGAGGAAGATCCGACTTTCCGAGTGGGAAATGATGAAAACACCGGTCAAACACTCATCTGGGGTATGGGCGAGCTTCATCTCGAAGTTCTCCTTGACCGCATGGTGAGAGAATTTAAAGTCCAAGCTAAAGTTGGAAGACCCCGGGTTGCATACCGGGAATCAATTCGTCGTGAAGTGCCTGATGTGGATTTCCGCTATGTGAAGCAGACCGGTGGACGCGGTCAATTTGCCCACGTTGTGCTTTCATTGGAGCCCGCCGCGCCTGGCGATGGTATTGTCTTCGAGAGCAAAGTTAAGGGTGGCGTGATCCCCCGAGAGTACATCACACCGGTGGAAAAGGGTGTGCGCGAAGCTGCCGAAGGTGGCGTGCTCGCTGGCTATCCTGTCATTGATGTTAAAGTGACCCTGGTCGATGGTTCCTTCCACGAGGTCGATTCGAGTGAACTGGCCTTCAAGGTGGCGGGTTCGATGGCTTTTAAAGAAGGTGTTCAGAAGGGCAATCCAGTTTTGCTCGAGCCCGTGATGTTTGCGGAGGTCGTGCTGCCGGATGCACACGTGGGAGATGTATCTGGAGATTTATCCGCCCGCAGAGCCGCTATTGAGGGAATCGACCCTCGATCTGGAAATGTGCAGGCGATTAGAGCCATGGTGCCGTTGGC
>CBDVCG010000347.1:0-3252 GCA_965372425.1 uncultured Anaerolineales bacterium | reverse complement strand
CGGCCTGTATCAGGGTCGCAGGAAGGAAACCTACGACCGCAACTTAAATTTTCCCTTTAAAGTAGAGAGCGTCGATGCTGTGCTCCTATCTCACGCGCACATTGACCATTCGGGGAACCTGCCGAACCTCGTGCGGCAAGGGTTCACCGGACCCATCCACGCCACACACGCCAGCGCTCATCTAACCGACATCATGACAAAAGATTCCGGACACATTCAGGAATACGATGTCCAATTTGTGAACAAACGCCGCGCTCGCAAGGGACAACCGCCGATTGAGCCCCTTTATACAGTAGAAGACGCTGCTGCAGCCGCAGAACATCTGGCTCCACAGGAATATGATCTTGGCTTCGAGCCTATCCCTGGAGCCCGGGTAACATTCGTCGAAGCAGGCCACATCCTCGGCTCAGCCAGCGTGATCCTCGAGCTGGAAGAAGGGGGGCGGAAGGTGCGTCTGATGTTCTCCGGCGACATTGGACGACCCGGCATGCCCATCGTAAAAGACCCGGTTCTGCCCAATGAGATCGACTACCTCATCATGGAGAGCACCTACGGCGATCGAACCCACGATGAACCCATCAGGGCGTATGAGGAATTTCAAGCCATCCTCGCGGAGACTATCCGCCGTGGGGGGAAAATTATCATCCCTTCATTCGCCGTCGGCCGCACCCAGGCGCTGGTGTATTATCTGCACCAGATGATCGATCACGGCGATATTCCCAGAATTCCTGTTTTCGTCGACAGTCCTCTGGCTGTGAACGTGACCGACATCTTCCGCGACCATCCCGAGTGTTTCGATGAAGAAGCCGTGTCCTTTATGCGCTCTGACCCGCACGGGTCAGCACTTGGTTTCGATCTGCTCACATACACACGTTCGGTTGAAGAGAGTAAGGCCATCAATGATTTGAAAGAGCCGGCCGTGATTATCTCCGCCTCAGGTATGGCAGAGGTCGGGCGCATCCTCCACCACCTGCGCAACAATATCAGTAACCCCAGAAATACAGTGCTCATTACATCCTGGATGGCGCCGCATACACTTGGGCGTCGATTGGCTGAAGGGGACAAGAGCGTCAAGATATTTGGCGAGAAACATAAAGTCAAAGCGCAAGTTGCCAGAATCAACGGTCTCTCGGCGCATGCGGACCAACCCTTTCTTATGGAGTATGCACTCTCCGTTAAAGATCGACTGAAGGGTGTGTTCCTCGTCCATGGCGAGCCCAGGTCCGCGAACGTGCTCATGGAGAAGCTGGGCTCGGAAGGATTGGAGGGAGTGCACTTTCCCGAGTTGGGTGAACGCATAGATCTCTAAAACGGGATGCACTATAATGAAAACTAAATCGGAGAGGTGCCGGAGTGGACGAACGGGGCGGTCTCGAAAACCGTTGTGGTCCTTTGGGCCACCGTGGGTTCGAATCCCACCCTCTCCGCCTGAATGCAAAGACGAAGGTCACAGACCTTCGTCTTTTAGGTGGGGAAATCAGTGGGACGATTTCTGCCTCCCTCTCTTTGTACGCTGCATCCGCCCGAGTCGTCGCCATCATACGAAGCGAAGTTCCATCCCACCTTCGCACCAGCCTAGAGAAGCGCACGCTAGAGAGCCCGGTGAGAACTTCCGCCTATGCATCCACGAAAATCCACCCAAAAGAGCCTGATACAATCATATTGTGACATTTTTCACATATAAAGCGGTACATTTTGAGGTGGGCAAAGTGAACCAACTTGTTAAAATGCTCCAGGGATTGTGGCCGAACTAAAAAAAGTTCGCCTTAACGGGCGAACACAAAAACATTCACCATAATTGCCTCGCAGATTGGAGGGAGTGTGACAGAACAATCCGTAGCTAAAATTCTGAAGTCCAATCCTTGGTTTGATGGATTAAGCGAAGACCATTTTCAAAGCATGGTCTCTATCGCGAAGGAAGTGCGCTGGCCGGCAGGCACGGTCATCTTCCGCGAAGGAGAGATCGCTACACATCTCTATCTGATCATCAAGGGTCATGTAGCCATCGAGATGAACGTCCCTTCACGTGGGAAGAAAACCATCCTCACCGTTGGCAAAGATGATGTCTTTGGATGGTCATCAGTCGTACCGGTTGTGGGTATTAAGACCACCAGTGCTCGAAGCATCCAGGACACACACGCGATCGGATTCGACGCGCCTGCCTTGCGAAAACAATGTGAACTAGATCATGGGCTGGGATATCTGGTATACCGCCGATTGACGAACGTCATCGCGGCACGGCTAAGCGCTACGCGCCTCCAATTGCTCGACATGTATGGCGACGACTCCGGAGGAAGCTCATGAAAGGAGATATGCTGAAGCCGGGTGAACAAGTCGTGATTCCGAAGCTTGCCCTGGGTGCGATCCTGGATGTATTGCGCGACGATGGTTATAAACTAATCGGCCCCACCATCCGCGAAGGGGCGATTACGTACGATGAAATCGAGCGATTGGATGATCTACCCATCGGCTGGAGGGATGAGCAATCTCCCGCCACATATCGATTAACAGAACACAAAGACGAGACCTATTTTTGCTTTGTCGTCGGTCCTGATTCGCCCAAAAAGTACCTTTACCCGTCGAAATTGCCGCTATTCAAAACACGCGACACCGGACGAGGCCCCGAGGTTCAATCACTCAATGAAACACCACCACGCTTTGCCTTCATAGGAATCCGTTCCTGCGATATCGCCGCCATGGACGTTCAAGACCAAGTCTTTATCGAAGGTCCTTTTATGGATCATCACTATGTAGAACGTCGTGCTGGGAGTTTTATTTTCGCCGTGAACTGCACGAATCCACAGCCGACCTGCTTTTGTGCATCCATGGGGACCGGTCCAAAATGCTCGAAAGGGTTTGACCTTGCTGCCACCGAACTCAAAGATTGTTTCTTGATTGAAGTCGGCTCACCGCTCGGCGCACGAGCCCTCGACAGGTTGGATTGGCGGCTTGCGGGTGCACGCGAGATAGACCTTGCCGCTGAAGCCATGGCGGAGGCTGAGGACAATATGGGACGGTGCCTCATCACGGATGATCTTCCTCACTTGCTCCTGGATAACCTCGATCACCCCCGTTGGGACGATGTGGCAGAGAGATGTCTCTCATGCACCAACTGCACGATGGTCTGCCCAACTTGTTTTTGTTCGGATGTAGAAGATGTGAGTGATCTGCAAGGAAAAGAGACGGCACGCATTCGAGTCTGGGACTCTTGCTTCAGCCCGGATTTTTCCCATGTGTATGGGGGGCAGATCC
>CBDVCG010000346.1:0-3260 GCA_965372425.1 uncultured Anaerolineales bacterium | reverse complement strand
TGCATGGTACGGTCAGTCGCTCGAAAACAAGCCTTATCTCAGTAAGGGTCCTGATGGGACTGTTTGTGCAACAGATCCAGAGTCGTTCCGCGTTCTTTGCTTTGAGTCCGGAGGGAATTTCATCATAGGGTGGGGGGGTCTATTCGGCGAAAACCCGGATCAGTTCAACTTGCTGAGTGGCATTGCTCTTGGGGAAGACGGTGTAGTCTGGGTTGTGGACAGCGGTAATCATCGCGTTCAGAAATTCATCGTCGACTTCGAGGCCGTGAAAACCGATCTTCAAGACGGCGTTGAAGAGGATGAGTAATTTGTGATAAGGAGACTGAATGAAATTACATGAGTATCAGTCCAAACAGTTGTTCGCTGAATATGGCATTCCCATTCCTAGAGGGCGGGTTGCGCTCACTGCGAATGAAGCAAAAACGATCGCTGAAGAATTAGGCGGTCGAGTTGTTTTAAAGGCGCAAGTCCTCGTGGGAGGGCGGGGGAAAGCTGGAGGAATTCGTCTCGTCGATACTCCGGAAGAAGCCGAGGATGTCGCTACCCAGTTGTTGGCCATGGAAATTAAAGGGCTGCCCGTACGTAAGGTCTTAGTCGATGAGGCCGCCGAGATCGATTCTGAGATCTACTTCGGGATTACGAATGACCGTACCTCGAGATGTCCCGTTATGATCGCATCGACTGAGGGTGGTGTGGACATTGAAGAGGTGGCGAAGACGCATCCGGAACGCATTCTGCGGGTGTGGATTGACCCCCTCCTGGGTCTGAAGGAATTCCAGTCGCGTTATCTTGCGGCAGCAAGCGAACTTCCGCGCGAGCACTGGCGTAGCTTCACAAAGATCGCACAGGGTCTTTACGAAGTATATATGGCCAAAGATGCCACACTGGCAGAGATCAACCCTTTGGTGATCACCGGAGATCGACGACTTATTGCGCTCGATGGCAAGATGGTCCTCGATGATAACGGTCTCTTCAGACATCCCGAATTGGCTGAAGTTCGTGATATCGACGAAGAAGACGAAATAGAGCGTGATGCACGAAAATATGGTCTCTCGTATGTGAAACTCGACGGATCGATTGGATGCATGGTCAACGGAGCAGGACTTGCCATGGCGACCATGGATGTCATCCACTTGTTTGGGGGTGGAGCAGCGAATTTCCTGGATATCGGTGGGGGGGCAAGCGCAGAGAAGGTATCCGCAGCCATCCAGATAATCCTCCGCGATCCGAATGTAAAAGCAGTGCTGTTGAACATTTTTGGGGGGATCACACGAGGCGATGAGGTCGCTCGTGGAGTTCTATCTGCCTGGAAGGAAGTGCCGAGCGAAACTCCGATTGTGGTTCGATTGGTGGGGACGAATGAGGAGGAAGGAAACAAATTGCTCTCAGACGCAGACATAATCACGGCGACATCTTTAGCGGATGCCGCTCAGAAAGCCATCGCTGCAGCGGGGGAGGCGAGATGAGCATCTTGGTTGACAAGAACACCCGTCTTATCGTACAGGGAATCACCGGACGTGAAGGACTATTCCATTCAGCTCGAATGGCGGAATATGGCACCAATATTGTCGGCGGCGTTACCCCCAAAAAAGGGGGTGAATGGGTACTTGGCGGGAAGGTGCCGGTTTTCGATACGGTGCAGACTGCGCAAGAAGCGACCGGCGCGAACGCAAGCATCATCTTCGTGCCGGCGAGATTCGCACCCGATGCTATCCTGGAAGCCTCCGATGGCGGCATTCCTTTAATCATTTGCATCACAGAAGGCATTCCCATCCAGGATATGATGCAAGTCCGACGTTATCTTGATCAAAAAGGCGTTCGGCTGGTAGGCCCGAACTGCCCCGGTCTTCTCACGCCGGGTGAAGCCAAAGTGGGGATTATCCCCGGGCATATCTCCAATCCGGGGAGCGTAGGTGTCGTCTCTCGATCTGGAACGCTGACCTATGAGGTCCTGTATGCCCTGCAGCAGAAAGGCATGGGTGTTTCAACTTGCGTGGGTATCGGAGGTGATCCCATTAACGGAACTTCGTTTGTGGATGCATTGGAATTATTTGAAGCAGATCCCTATACAGAAAGCGTAGTCATGATTGGTGAGATCGGTGGAACAGACGAGGAAAGAGCCGCTCGTTTTATCGGTGATAAGATGTCGAAGCCAGTCGTGGGATTTATCGCTGGGCGAACTGCACCTCCAGGCAAGCGGATGGGACACGCGGGTGCAATTGTCGAGGGTGGCGAGGGTACCGCAGAAGAAAAAATCAGAGCGTTGACCAAAGTCGGTGTTAAGATCGCCGATCAACCAGAAGAAATCCCCGATCTCTTATAATCACTGCTAGGAAGATCGGATCGAAAGAAACAAGGTTCCAGGGAGGAATATGCGTTATGGCAGACCCAGAGGAAAGTGTTCAGGAGATTCCGACCCTTGAAGATCTCGCTCGTGAGGCGGAATCAAATCCGAACGAACTAAGCATCCAATGCCGGTATGGATGGGCACTGTTCGCGGCTGAGCGATATGAAGAGGCACAAAAGATATTCAGTAGTGCCTCCACGCGCTGGCCTGATGAAATTGAGGTCCAGTATGCGCTTGGTTTGATATACAAGGATCTCGGCGATCAATCATCCGCGCGCGGCTCATTCCAAAAAGCAGGTTCGGGTCAGGGTGAGTCAATCCGGCAGAGGATGTTCGCAACTATGGCTGAGGTTCAGATGGGGCATCTGAACCGAGGCACATAATCCAGAATGGACTGTGTACGATGATCTCAAAACGAGAGCGGCTTGAAGCCGCGATCGCGAAAGAAGGTACAGATCAAACACCCGTTGCTCTATGGCGGCATTTCCCCGTAGATGATCAAGCTCCAGAGACACTGGCTAAATCTATTTCTCTTTACCAAGCTCACCACGACTTCGATTTCGTCAAAGTCACACCCGCATCATCCTTCTGCCTGTGTGATTGGGGGGTGGAGGATGAATGGCAGGGAAACGAGGAAGGGACTCGCGCCTACACAAAACGAGTTATCGAGACACCGGAGGATTGGGCCAGTTTACGGGATTTGGATCCTGAGAGTGGGGCACTTGGAGATCAACTGCATTGCCTCAGCCTTCTACGGGGGAGGTTGGGCGAAGATGTGCCCATCGTCCAAACCATATTCAATCCACTCTCGCAGGCGAAGAACCTGGCGGGAGGGGATCGATTATTTCAACATATTCATCGACATCCAGGTGCCCTTAAGGCAGGGCTTGAGATCATCACCAGATCCACAATT
>CBDVCG010000345.1:0-3261 GCA_965372425.1 uncultured Anaerolineales bacterium | reverse complement strand
GATGAGTACGTCATCATGCCCAATCATTTTCATGGGATCGTCATCATAGAGACATCTTCTTCAGGATCAGGACATGTAAGGGCGCCTGGCCATGCGCCCCAACCAAGCTACCATTCGCCCCAACCAAGCGACTATACGCCCCAACCAAGCAGCCATGCGCCCTTACGACGATCACCCCGATCACTTGGATCTCTTGTTGCCCGGTTTAAAGGTTCCGTTACGCGTCAGGTGAGAACAAAGAGAGTGGATCCAATATTCAAAGTGTGGCAGCGCAATTATTATGAACGCGTCGTACGAGATGACGATGAATTAAACCGGCTCCGTAGGTACATCGTTGAGAACCCCCTCTGCTGGTCTCAAGATCTGTATTATCCTCGCTGAGAGAATACATCCATGTCAGCTTTTCGCCCATTTTGCATCTCCATTACACAGAACGTACAATCACATGAAATACATCTAGGAGGATGTCTATGATGACGAAGCGCGTAATCGTGGCCGAGGATGCTCCCGCGGCGATTGGACCTTACTCTGCGGCAATTCGAAGTGGAGACCTTATATTCGCCTCCGGTTCGTTGGGCGTCGAGGTCCAGACAGGTGAATTCGCACCGGGTGGGGTCGAAGCTGAGACCCGGCAGGCACTGGAGAACTTGAAGCGCGTATTGATCGCAGGCGGATCATCGCTGGATCAAGTGGTGAAGACGACGGTGTTCCTTCGGGATATGGGGGATTTCGCAAAAATGAATGCGGTTTATGCCGAATTCTTCCCCGTAAACCCGCCTGCTCGCTCCACGATTCAGGTCGCGGCCCTGCCAAAGAATGCTGCTGTCGAAATTGAGGCCATTGCGCACCTACCTGCAGATGCATGATACGGGAAGTTGAGATCTTACGCGGCTGAGAAGATACGTGAGATCCCACACTGCCCGTACAATCAGGGCTGTACCAGAGTAAGCGTGTTGGCTCCTGTGTGATGTGTCACGAATTTTCGATGGTTACATTCATATTGAATGGACCGAGGATGATCCTATGACCGGGGAATTAATTCTCATTGTCGATGATGAGATCAACATCATCGATCTGGCACACCTTTACCTTGAGCGCGAGGGATATAAAACGGAAGCTGCTATGGATGGGACCGAAGCGTTGAGGTTAACTGCGGAACTTGGCCCCTCTCTCATTATCCTCGATATCATGCTTCCTGGTGTGGATGGATTTGAGGTTTGCCGAAGAGTGCGCACGAACTCTGATGTCCCCATCATTATGCTCACTGCTAGAGACGAGGATATCGACAAGATTGTCGGATTAGAGCTTGGTGCGGATGATTACCTGACCAAGCCTTTCAACCCTCGAGAATTGGTTGCACGGGTGAAAGCCATCCTGCGCCGAGTCGATGCCCCGCCGCGTGTGGATGATCGACCCATTCATATCGGTGATGTAACGATTGACCCTGCAAGGAGGGAGGTCACCGTTAGGGACCGCGGGGTGGAAATGCGGATGAAAGAATTTGATCTGCTGTTCGCGCTCGCAGACAACAAGGGGATCGTCCTGAGCCGCGAGCAGCTTTTGAATATCGTGTGGGGTTATGATTTTTATGGCCAAACCCGGACTGTTGATGTTCATATCGCGCAGATACGTAAACGTCTGTCCGAGAGTGAAACCGTTGAAATCGAAACTGTAACAGGTGTTGGCTATAAACTTGTGGTTCAATCGTGATGTTTGCATCGCTCCGATCGCGCTTGTTTTTCACTTATCTCTTCATCAGCGGACTAGTTCTGGGGATCGTGGGCGTAAGTCTACTGGTATTCATACTCCGGAACCCAGTTGTGGAGGGGTTGACCTATCGCCGCCTGGAGGCTGGTTTTAATCTCTTGCCCCGTCGTGAAAACGCCCAGCTCGCTCGACTATCGCCGGATGATGCAGGCCGGATCCTGGAGCGGTTGGACAATCTATCGGGCGTAAGGATCGTTCTGCTCTCAGACGAAGGTCGTGTTGTTGCAGACAGTCGTCCAGAAACACCGATTTTCCCCGATGCCGTTGCACAGGAAATTATTAGTATTGGGGAGAGATCCCAATCCCGCTATCGTGATGAATCTGGAAGTTGGTGGCTTTATGAAGCTCGCCCAATTGGGCAGGGACATCATCTGGTTTACATCGCCCCAAGACCGTCAGTGCGGAGCGTCGCCCTTTGGGGAGATGACTTGCTCAAACCATTGCTGCAAGCGGCAGGGATTGCGCTCATCCTTGCGATCATCCTCTCCTGGCTGATGGCCCGCTGGGTCTCAGCTCCCCTCAACCAAATAGCCGAAGCATCACAGGCGGTTGCCTCGGGCAGGTACGATCTCGAGCTCCAGCCTGGTGGACCTCGCGAGGTTGTGAGTCTCGCCCAAGCATTTAATGAGATGGTGAGGCAGGTTGAGGCCTCCCAGAGGGCTCAACATGACTTTATCGCCAATGTATCGCACGACCTAAAGACTCCGCTCACCTCCATCCAGGGTTTTGCGGGGGCGATATTGGATGGGACGGCGGAGGATGTCGCCGCACAGCGACATGCCGCCCAGGTCATTTATGCTGAATCCGACCGACTGAGCCGGATGGTGGATGAGCTTTTAGAACTAGCACGCTTCGATGCTGGGCAGATTGCCTTCAAACGTGAGCGTGTCCTTATTACAGCGCTTCTTGAGACTGTCGTCGAGCGTCAAGCAATACGCGCGGAAGAGGTGGGTGTCCTGGTTACGACATCCATTCCCGTCCTTCCGGATCTGGTTGGTGACGGAGACCGGTTGGCGCAGGTGTTCACAAACCTGCTGGATAATGCCATCAAGCACACACCGGAGAGCGGCAGGGTCAAGTTGTGGGCGGAGTTAGATGGGGGCTGGATTTCGATCCATGTGGATGATTCAGGTCCTGGTATCCCTGCGGAAGAACTTTCACGCATCTTCGAGCGGTTTTACCAGGTGGATAAGGCAAGAACTGGAGGATCCAGTCGCGGCGTTGGTCTAGGGCTGGCAATTTCACGCGAGATCGTGCGCGGTCATGATGGGCGCATTGTTGCGCAAAGCACAGAAGGGGTGGGCAGCCGCTTCACCGTCCAACTGCCGATTGTTAGGCCCGATGACAAAACGCTAGCAATCAACCAACCCGTGTAAACATTCGATATAATAGGTGATCTGCCGGAGGTTTACATCCATATGGAAAAAAGTTCTAACGCGAAGTGGATCATCCTTGCGATAGTAGGGACGCTTTCCCTTTGTCTTATCGTGGTAT
>CBDVCG010000344.1:0-3266 GCA_965372425.1 uncultured Anaerolineales bacterium | reverse complement strand
TAGATTCACTCGCACATAGATCCTATCCCCCACTGTATTCGAGCTTTATTCTACGTGACGGTTATAATCTTGCCCCCAGTGATACGAACCAATTCATCCGGCGTGAGTTTGAAGATCGCGCGCGGCGTACCTGCGGCTGCCCAAATGAATTCATAACCCATCAAATCCTCATCGATATAAGTTGAGATCTCCGATCGGTGACCCACTGGCGCGACCCCTCCGATCGCGAATCCAGTCGTCTCACGGACAAAATCTGCATCCGCCAATCCGAGCGGCTCGTCCAGCTCTTCGCTGACGCGCGATTCATCCACCCGGTTGGACCCGCTCGTGAGCACAAGCACCGCTTCACCACTTTTGCCGCCCTTGAAAACGAGCGATTTGACGATCTGACCGATCTCACAACCTGCCGCGTGCGCGGCTTCCTGCGCTGTGCGCGTGCTTCCGGGGAGCTCCATGACCTTAAGCGCGACCCCTTTGGCTTCCAAAGCCTCCTGAACCCGCTGTGCGCTAGCTGATAACCCCGACTGATCACCACTCACGGTCGACCTCCAATTGAATAGTTCGCATCATTATGCTTCAGAGATAGTATCCACATCAGAATTAATGAGCAAATCCCATCGGGGGATCCAACCGATGGGATTCGCGCTCAGCGCCGACACTGAGCAACAATAAAAGGTCCTACTTAATTCGTACCGGCTCAGACAATACCCTCACACCCTGAACACGATTTGAAAGGCTTGTCGCGCTGAGGGCCAGCCCCGTTGTTAACCCAAGCCCAACGGCGATCAAAATGTTACTGAAGAGGGCGATCGCGAATGGGGTGAGGATGAGGACCCTCATTGAAGTTGGTGCCTCGGACATGTTTATCAAATGTGGAACCAAAAGAGCCAGCATGATGCCAACGGGCACAAACAAGATGTATCCGACGCTGACCAGGCCAACTCCGAACTTCGATTTGCTCAGCGTCCTAATTCCTGCATAGAGAAGACCACTGATCACGCCCGCGAGAAATAGACCCACGGCCTCAACCGCGAGTTCCTGTCCTGCAGGCAGGTAGCCTAAATAGGCTGAAAAAAAACCAATTCCCAGGAAGACCCATGTCAATCCTGTAAAAACTACCGCTAGGATTTTATTGCCGGACATTCGCATTCCCTCCTGACGAGCGTGCCTATGATATTCAGACAGGCTATCCACCTTCACCTGAACTTATTTTGCCATAGCTCATGACCGCGTGGGTCACTTTGCAAGGTCACTGTAAGTCTTGATGCGAGAACATGGAGAATAACGTCAAAAAACCTGCGTGCTATAATTCGCTCAAGATTCGGAGGATCATACATATGTCGAAATCCAACTCACCTGAAGATGTGAAAAGCGCCCTATCTGACTGGGAGGGATCGACGCTTGAAAACAGCATTTCAAAACGACCGGAGCGCCAGGAGCGGTTCATGACGACATCCTCCGAACCCATAAATCGCCTGTATACACCGCTGGATATCTCAGAGTTGGACTACATCGAAGATCTTGGAATGCCCGGAGAATACCCCTACACCCGAAGTGTTCATCCAACGCTTTACAGAGGGAAGCTGTGGACCATGCGCATGTTCGCCGGATTTGGGACTGCTGAAGAGACGAATGCGAGGTTTAAGTATCTGCTCGATCAGGGGCAGACGGGTCTTTCGATCGCCTTCGACTTACCCACGCTGATGGGATATGACGCAGACGCTCCGGAAGCCCTGGGAGAATTTGGGAAGTGTGGCGTGGCTGTCTCCTCGCTGAAAGACATGGAAGTCCTGCTGGAGGGGATCGCTCTGGATAAAGTCTCGACCAGCATGACGATCAACTCTCCAGCTGCGGTGATCTGGGCTATGTATATCGCTGCTGCGGAAAAACAGGGTGTGGAGCAGCGCTTGCTGCGTGGAACGCTCCAGAATGACATCCTGAAGGAATATATCGCCCAGAAGGAATACATCTTCCCACCTGAACCCTCCATGCGCCTTGTCGTTGATACGATCGAGTATGGGACAACCTCCCTACCTCAATGGAACACAATCTCAATTTCGGGCTACCACATCCGCGAGGCCGGATCCACTGCCGCACAAGAACTCGCATTCACATTGGCTGATGGAATGGAATATGTTCGTTGGGGGATCGAACGCGGACTGGACGTGGATAGTTTTGCACCGCGGCTCTCGTTCTTCTTCAACGCGCATAACGATTTCTTCGAAGAGATAGCGAAATACCGCGCCGCAAGGCGGATCTGGGCGCATGAGATGCGGCATACCTTTGGAGCTTCAGACCCTCGTTCATGGCTGCTTCGTTTTCACACACAAACCGCAGGCGTGAGTCTTACTGCGCAGCAACCTGAAAACAACATCGTGCGCATTTCCCTCCAGGCGCTGGCTGCCGTCCTTGGTGGAACGCAATCTCTGCACACCAATTCTATGGACGAGGCGCTCGCCCTTCCATCAGAGCATGCCGCCACGATTGCCTTGCGCACCCAGCAGATCCTGGCAGAGGAATCCGGGGTCGCGAATACCATCGACCCTCTCGGTGGTTCGTATTTTCTAGAGGCGTTGACAAACGAGATTGAAGATCGAGCTCGAGTATACTTCCGGCAAATTGAGGACCTCGGTGGGGTTTTGCCGGCTATCGAAACAGGTTTTATGCAAAAAGAGATCCACAATTCCGCCTATCGTTACCAGCGCGAGATCGATTCTAAAGAACGATACATCGTTGGCGTGAATGCATTTACGGACGACGAACCATACAGTGTTCGCTTACTGGAAATGGACCCACAGGGATTCGAACATCAAGCTGGCCGCCTCGAGGAACTACGCGCATCACGAGATCCAGGCGCAGTTGGCCAGACGTTAGACAGATTGCGCATTGCCTGTCAGGGGACTGAAAACACCATGCCATTCATCCTCGATGCCGTCCGATCCTACGCCACCCTTGGCGAGATCATGGACGTGATGAAGGATGTGTTCGGTACGTACCAGGAGCCATCCTGGTTGTAAGCGTATCCAGGCAGTCTGGCTACATCCCCGGGCCAGCTCTGATTTTGTGTCATCCGGAGAATATCTTGTCCATAGTTAAAATTGCCATAACAATAGATGAAGATCTCCTTTCGCGTCTCGATCGAATGGTGAAGGAGGGGAAATACTCAAACCGTAGCCAGGCAATCCAGGAGGCGGTGGAGTACAGAATAGAGGCGGTCACCAAGACGCGCTTGGCCAGAGAGTCGGCGAAACTTGACCCTGGTTATG
>CBDVCG010000343.1:0-3274 GCA_965372425.1 uncultured Anaerolineales bacterium | reverse complement strand
TATAAACGTTAATTCAGATAACTTAGGTATACCGAGAATGATGTTGCTGAGTTTAAGATGTTGAAAAAGATTGGAGATGAAAGTTTGGGGCGTTTTCAATAACGTAGAGAAAGGTCACACCAACACATTTATTATCGAGTTGGAAGAGAAGCCAGGTTGAATAAAATCGCCGACTCAATCAGAAGGGATTGCGATAGACAGAGCCTTTGGGACGACTTCTACCGAGATAGGCGTACGTCCAAAGAATTCCCCATCCGTCCAGACAGCCTTTGAAGGTTCGGATTCGATCGTGATATGTTTGCCCTGCCAGAAATAGAGCCCAGCATCATGTGTCTTCAGGTGCAAGAATCGATGAGCGGCAGCTTTCAAGCTTTTTATATCCTTGGTAAGCATGAAGACATCCAGCAGCCCATCATCGATGCTGGATTCAATCGTTATGGGGATCCCTGAACCTGTCTGCGCGGAATTGACGACATAGCACTTAACCCCCGATAACTCGAAAGACTCATCATCGATTTTGAGTTTGAATTCAGCTTCGGTGGCTTTCGTAATTTGCTCCTTAAGTGAGATTCCGTATGCGAGAGGCCCGTATTTATTTTTCATCTCGCGAGTAGTTTGTTTTTCCGGTTCGATGCCTGCGTACAATCTGAGGATGAAGAACTGGTCTCCTAATCTGCCCACATCCGTCTCTCGCAGATTGGTGCTCTGACATAGGTTCTCCACAGCTTCGGACAGTTTTGTCGGGATGTTGAACTCGTGGAGAAAGCCATTACCGGTCCCACCTGGAAGGATGCCCATCGGAACCCCGCTTCTCACCATGGCGTTTGCGAGCTCGTGTTGGGTGCCATCGCCGCCATAGCCAGCCACGAGGTCGACGCCCTCAGCGATGGCTTTCCTGGCCTGGAGCTCGGCGTCCCCGAATTTCTTGGTGACACTCACGCTCCAGTCGACGCCATGATTGGAAAAAACATCGTTCAGGATGTTCAAAATGGGTTCGTCTTTCCCAGCAGAAGGGTTGATGATCACATGGATGCGGGGGTAGGGAGGGGTCATGGCAAGCAGCTCCTATATGGAAGTGGACATGATGGAAGATTGGAACATCTACTCACACTCGATTGGTGAGGTGGATGTCTTTAATATACTGTTATTGCACGGATTTTCAAAGAAGGTTTAAGCACGATCTAAACTTAGTCCAAAGGACCGAAATGTCTTCACGTGGGATTCAATTTCTTCGGGGTTTGCGATTTTCAGCGTTTCCGCGTGCGGCCATCGGGCCTTGGCTGTAGCCAGCAAGCTCGGGCGCACCACGACGAGCGCGAGACGGTATCTCCCAATGTCAATCGCCCATAAGGCTGAGAGCAGCCCCTCACTCCGGTCGAATTCCAATGGACCAAGTTCGTCCACGATCATCAGATCACAGTTGGATAAAGTGCTAAAAAGCGAATTGCACCACGCGAGCGTATCGTCAGAGAACGCCCACCGCTTGGTCTGTGGTCCGGTCAGGGCGGCATTCGAAATTTGAAGTTCCGCCAGCCGCCGCCGTTCGTCAGAATCAAGATCTTGGGCGTCGATGGCGACCTTATGCCCCTCATGAAAAACCCCCGGTGATGCTAATCCGCAGACTCGCCACCCGAGTTCCTTGAAGGTTTCACTTGCGGTAAGACATAGCCTTGTTTTTCCGCTATCAATCTCACCGCTGATGATGAAAATGGGTCTTCTTGTAATCATCCGGAATCATTTTCTAACAGCACGACAGATTGATTTCCAACTCTCGCAACCTGTATGGGAATACCGTAGATCTCGGAGAGCCGTTCAGCGGTGAGAACTTCACCGAGATCCCCACTGGCGTACACCTTGCCCCCTCGCATTAGTACGAGGTGCTGGGCGGTAGAAGCAGCGGCATTTGGATCGTGGCTGGTAAACACCACCGTAACTCCGTCTGCCGCCAAATTTCTGAGTGTGCTGAGTATCCTACCCTTATTGCTCAAATCGAGGTGCGTCGTCGGTTCGTCCAGGAGAAGCAGTTGGGGTTCCTGCACGAGTGCACGAGCAATGAGAACCATTTGACGCTCGCCGCCGCTTAATTCAAGCACGGAGCGGTGACCAAGGTGGTCTAAATCGAGTGATTTGAGCTGCTGTGAGGTATTCTCTTGATCTTCATCTGTCGGTGTTTGCAGCAGGTTGAGATGAGGCGCTCGCCCCATGAGCACGTATTCCTGGACGCTAAAGTCGAATGCAGTATGTTCGGTCTGTGGAACGAAAGCGATATGTGTACTCAGCTCGCCCCGGGAATAATCCAAGAGAGGCTTGCCTTTCAGGTGAATTTCACCAGAAAGAGGTTTAAGCAACCCCAGAAGAAGATGGACCAGGGTGGTCTTACCCGCGCCGTTAGGTCCGAGGATGGCCGTGATCGATCCGTCGGTCAAATCCAGGCTGAGATCGTTGACCACGCGTTGATGGTCACCGTTGTAGGAAAAATCAAGATTGCGAATTGAGATGAGTGGTGATTTCATCATGGCTTCACCCGCATGCCGGTGCTCAACATCAGCACTATGAAAATTACGGCTCCGAGGGCGGCGGTGATGATGCCCAGGGGGATCTCTCCAGGTCGAAGGGCGCGCGCCAGGTTGTCACAAAAGAGCACGAATATGCCGCCCAGGAGGATGGATGCTGGGATTGTCCGTTCGGCGCTGGCGCCGAACAATCGGCGAGCGATATGGGGAATGATCAGGCCAACCCATGCGATGATCCCACCAATGGCGGTCACTGCAGCGGTGACGGCTATGGCTGCGGTGAGCAGAATAGCTCGCTCGCGACCCGTACGTGATCCCAGGGAAAATGCGGTTGCCTCGCTCAGCGAAAGCAGGTTCAGACGCCAGCGCAGCAGATAGATCAGGAGCAATCCTATGGATACGAAGGGGAGCATAAAGGCGACTTCTCGCCAGGTCACGCTCCAGAGCCCGCCGAGGAGCCAGAAGGTAATCTCAGGAAGCTGCGTGAGTGGATCCGCGAGGTATTTGATCAATCCCACGCCGGCGGAGAACAAGGCAGAAATGGCGATGCCGGAAAGGATGAGGCGGAGAATCCAGCCTCCGTAGCGGATGTTTCTCGCAATCATATAGGTGAGGATGAGCCCAGCAAAGGCGAAGAATATCGCTGACAGCTCGACTGCGAGAGGGGAAGTGCCGATCAACAGAATGCTGAGCGCGGCACCGAAAGCGGCACCCTGAGACACGCCAAGAATACCAGGTCCTACCAACGGATTCCGGAACAC
>CBDVCG010000342.1:0-3286 GCA_965372425.1 uncultured Anaerolineales bacterium | reverse complement strand
CCCCTGGATCTCGCCGCAAGCCCGGCAGTCGGATTACTAAATTCCGTGATGATCATTAATTTATCCGTGTACCGCTTCAGGTACGTCTCGTAGGAACGTCCCCCATCCAGTGATCTCATGGAAAAATAGTCAGCCCAATGACAGTTCACGCCCACCCAATCTGATTGCGCGATCGCATCCTCGGCTTCTTCTAAAAATTGCAGCGAGCCTGCTCTCCAGCCAGAAATTTGATCCCCGGTTGATATCCCCGGGAAACCCAAACGGATATCCGGATATCGCGCTTTCAAATTCCGCACCACTTCAAGGAAGAATTGACCAAACCCATCTCCATTCTTCCAGGATCTCCCCCATCCCTCCCCCTGGAGATTAGGTTTCGTGTGCAGCTCAAAGTACCTTAGTCCCGATCGATAAAGGCGCGCCAGATCGAGGTCGATCCGCCCAACAAATGTGGCGGGGTCGATTGGATTATCCGAAAAATCCGACGTGAGACGTGCAGCTAGAAATATGGATGGATTAATTCTGCGGAGATGATTAATATTGTCTTCGGATTCGCTCAAGTCAATAAACAAAGCTTCCAGTCGTCCTGCCGTTACCTGGTCCAACTCCGATGCGGACATCACCCCCCCGATACGTCCATGTGCACCGACCAGACATTTACCGGGTGTCCATCCATATCTATCCAGACTCTTCGCCATTCGCTTCGGCCAGACCATGAACGGAGTTGGATCGATGATGTCCTTCGGATAATTCGTTTCGCCCCGCTTGGTCGCGCCATCTCTCTTGAACGTCACGTGAAGGTGCGCTCCCGCAGTAGCCCCAGTAGAGTCGGCTTTTCCTATAATTTCGCCGGCTTTCACACGCTGTCCGGTTTTCACAAAATACTTCCGCAAATGAGCATAGACGGTCTTGTATCCATCTTTATGGCGAACTCTTATATGTAGGCCATAGGGATGATTTTTTGGGTTGGTATGGACCCGATAGACCTCTCCATCTGCAGAACAGTAAATATTTGTGTTTGTGAGAGCCCGAAAGTCGAGACCCTCATGACCCGGCATATCCCAGCGACCATAAATCTGAGGGTTCGCTCCAAACGCCTGGGTTATGACACTGTAATCCGTCGGCCAGAGCAAATAGAAGGATTTCTTCCTCTGTCCGTAACGATCATCGGCCGTAATTCGCCGAGATAATTCTTCTTCGAGCTCAAGCGGCGTGCTGGCAGCAATTGGATCCATTCTGATTCCCGAGTAAATATTTTGAAACCATCGCTCGATGTCCTTATGCTCATCAAAGCCCTTCGGGAAGAGAGGGAAGGTTATCACCTGTGCCGGCGCCATGTACCTCGCCGCAGTATGTGGATCATGAGTCATATTCGGGCCATATGCCAGCACATACTCCTTACACGCCCGTACCCATTCCCAGTAATCATCCTTCGGAAGCAACAGGATCTGGAATTCCATTAATTCCCTTTCGGATTTTCTAAAACCCGAGACCTCGTGATTTTAAAGAGATGAACTTATTTTTACCGACGACGATATGATCGAGGACTTCGATATCGAGCAGCTTGCCTGCCTGAACAATCGCACGGGTGACGCTGATGTCCTCTGGGCTGGGGGTTGGGTCCCCACTGGGATGGTTGTGCACCACAATGATCGCAGCAGCATTGGCTCGTACAGCTTCCTTGAAGACCTCACTAACTCTTATTAATGAGCTGTTGAGAGACCCTCGATACACCTCGACAAGTTTTACCATTTGATTGCGCGTATCAAGCAGCATCACGTTGAGATGCTCTTGCTCGAGCGCACCCATTTCATAAAGGATGAGAGAGGCAGCATCCTCTGGAGATTGAATGACTGGAAGTTCTGTTGGCGTACTCGCAGCAAATCTATTACCAAGCTCAACGGCTGCTTTTATTTGTGCAGATTTTGCTGGCCCAACCCCGCGCATTCGACATAATTCCGCATAAGATAAACGATGCAGCCCTGCTAAACCACCGCAGTCCATCAGTATTTTCTGTCCGAGTTGGACGGCGTTAATGCCTTTGATGCCCGTTCGCAGCAAGATCGCTATCAATTCAGCATTCGAAAGAGATGTTGCACCGAGTGACGCCAGTCGCTCCCTGGGACGCTGACTGGATTCCAGGTCCCGGATCCGATACCCACCTTGTTTGTCCCCCATTTGCGATTCCTATCTCAACTCTTTTTGGTTTGATGCGACTATACTCCAGCCATAAAAGCCTGTCAACGCGGTCTAGAAATTGCATCGCCAGATGCTATAATCATCGCAGTTCAGGAGAGCTCATATGTTCGATCTCGCATTCGCCGGAAAATTCTTCACCTATCTCACCGCAGTTTTCGGCGCATTTCTCGCCGCGCTCTGGCTAAGCCTCATCTTCTGGACTATAAGAGACATACGCTCTCGGTCCCATGACAGATTGGTGCATATTCTCGCAGCAATCGTCGTCGCCCTTTTCAATATCTTCGGTGCGATTCTTTATTTCATCCTTCGGCCGCCGATGACGCTCGATCAGGCCTATCAGCAAACACTAGAAGAGGAAGCCCTGCTGACCCAGATTGAGCTTCGACACACGTGCCCGGGGTGTGGGGGGGGGACTGAAGCTGATTGGATGCTCTGCGCAAACTGCCACACAAGCCTGAAGAAGGAGTGCAAAAATTGCGCGAGGCTTCTCGAGCTGCCCTGGCAGGTCTGCCCATACTGCAGCACGCCTTCCAATGGCGGTAAAACTGTGGAAGACGCGCCAGATATTAAATTCTCTGCCCGGATTGAAGAGGGTTAGATCTATTAGACCAGAAAACGCACAATGGATTACTTAATGATCGAATTCTTCCACCAAATTCCCGCTCTTCTCGAAAATACCCCCACCAATAATACGCATGGTTACTGTCAACAAAGTCAATATGCGATCCCAGTTATCGTGTGACGATTCTGCATGAGTCAGTTGCGGTATGGGCACGGTTGACACTGATCTATTCAAGTTGCTGAATCGGAATTCAGATTGTAAGATACGCTCAACCAATAAATGAGCTCGTATCCCACATAAGGGGAAAGAGCAGAAGCGATGATCCCCCGTAGTCTTAACCGTAAGTTGCTTGTATGCTAGGCAAAGGCCACAAACCCTGCATAATTGGTTTTTAGTTCGTTGGACATATGCTCTTTACCCAGGGGGATATTTCTGTGGCAGATGACGTCCTGCGTACCGCGGCAGACCTTTTACGCTCCAAGGATTTCGACGAAGCCAAGCGTATTCTTGGTCCCTATGTCCACGCGA
>CBDVCG010000341.1:0-3289 GCA_965372425.1 uncultured Anaerolineales bacterium | reverse complement strand
TCGCAGCATTGCGGTAATCGATGGCGCGTTTACCGTTCCACGATCGGAACACTGCTTCGACCGCGCCCTTTAGCTGCTCGATCGGCTTCTGCGGAAAATCTTTACCCGTATTTTTCTTGAACACTTTCTTGTATGTTTCCGTCAGCGCCTTCCAGTCATCTGCTGTGATCTCCGTGTCGGATTCGTAACCCTTTTCCTCCTTAAGCAGGTCGAGGGGTTCCTCAAAAGCCTCATCGGGGACGTCCATCACGACTGAACCATAGAGATGAACTAGGCGGCGGTATGCGTCATAAACAAACGCGGCATCACCCGTCAGCTCGATCATGCCAGCTGCCGTTTCATCGTTTAAGCCGATATTCAGGACTGTGTCCATCATGCCAGGCATCGAGAATTTAGCGCCTGAGCGACAGGAGACGAGTAGCGGATTTTTTACATCGCCGAAGGTTTTGCTCGTCTTCTTCTCGACGTCCTTCATCGCTTCGAGCACTTCATCCCACATCCCCTCAGGGAATGTATCATCTGCGGAGAGGTAGGCATTGCAAGTTTCTGTCGTCACAGTAAAACCGGGGGGCACGGGTACACCGAGCCTCGTCATTTCAGCCAGGTTGGCGCCCTTCCCCCCGAGCAGTGCGCGCACCTCTTCCCATGATCCAGCCTTCTTCTCGGCCTGATCGACCTCATCAAACAAATACACCCATTTCTCAGCCATTTATTAAATCCCTTTCCGAACAGGATAGTTATACACAAACTGTGCGCTCGCATAAACATGCGCCGTATCCAGCTTCACCGGACACGGCGCCGCACTGCGGATAATCATACAACAGAATGACACCGATGTGAGGGGGTTTTTTTCGAGCCAGCACAATGGCAGATCCTGCTGCAAGAGGAAGGTTCTCTACATGGTTATCTATCAAAATCCCCTCTCCCTGAAAAAAAAGGGAGAGGGGTTGGGGTGAGGGTGTCTTATTACTTAAGCCCGAAGGGCCGCCCGAAGGGCCCTCCCTCTGACTGATCTACAGGGTGCGAAACGCCCTTCTGCCCTTAGCCCTGAGGTTCAGCTCCAGGCTAACCCATGTGTCCGCCCGTTCTTTTTTTTTTAGATCCATTCAGATTATCTGTTGTAGCTCCCATCCATCGGACCGAATCTTACGCGAAGGTAAAGACACTTTGGTCTGCGTAGGGGCCGACACATGGGTCGGCCCCTACGCGAGGAAAATGAACCATCGGGCTGTGTATGGGCGGACCCTTGACCTGTCATTAGCGAGGGGGCCAGCACTGCTGGCGAAGACGAAGCAATCTCCAACATCACCCTTCCGAAATACTGCGGTGGAGATTGCCACATCAACCGATCCCAAATCCTCCATGCATAATCAACACCACACCTATGTGCCTTGTTGCCTACGTGCCCCTGTGCCTTATAGCCTTAACCAAAAAAAGAGCCCTCCGGCTCTCCATTTCTCCCTCTTACTTCACGTCTTAATGGGTATACCGACGAGAACCTCCCCCTCCTCCACTCGCACCGGATACGCAGGGATGTCGACGACAGCTGGAAGCGTCAGCGCCTTACCGGTGTGTAAATCGAAATGGGCGCCGTGACGCGGGCAAATGACCTCATGCCCTTCGATCTCTCCCTCTGCCACTGGTCCGTCATCATGCGAACAAAGATCGGCAATCGCAAAATACGTTCCCGCTATCTTGAACAACACAATCGACTCACCATCAATCTCGAACAGAATTCGCTCACCATCACCGATCTCATCCTCCGATGCCACGGCGACAAATTCCAACTTACCCTCTTCCATCTCGACGTAATTGTACAAGGCCCTATCTACACTCCTATGCTATTCAAGCTCTTCTTCCAACGCATCCACGCCATAAACGCCTGCTTTTAACACCTTCAAAGACAGCAGCGCGCATTTCAGACGAACTGGGCTCAGCTCGATGCCCAACATTTCTAGAATATCTTCTTTCGAGAGCGATTTCACCTCATCCAGATCTTTGCCCACGATCGACTCTACCAGGAGATCAGCCGCTGCCATCGAGATCGCACAACCATGACCTTCGAAAGCAGCCTCGGTTACTTTTCCCACATCGTCCACACGTAAATCAATGCGAATTTCATCGCCGCACAGCGGGTTATCGTCCTTGTAGGAATAATCATGTGGATCAAGCGTCCCCTTCATCAGGGGAGTCTTATAACGATCGATGATAATCTCACGGTAGAAATCGTCCATCTCGGGTCCGTCTCCTGTGAGGCTGTCCGGGTTCACCCAAACAGCTTCTTCACCTTATACAGTCCCTCGATGAGCGTATCGATCTCGGCCATAGTGTTGTACACATAAAAGGACGCTCTCGTCGTAGCCGGGATTTTATATTTTTCATGCAGGGGCATCGCACAGTGATGCCCGGCTCGAACCGCGATTCCATCACGGTCCAGAACCTGAGCGACATCGTGTGGGTGCACGCCTTCAAATGTAAACGACATAACCCCACCTTTTTCAGCAGGCGAGGGTCCGTAAACCATAACCCCCGGCACTTCTTCGAGTCGTTCCAATGCGTACTCGGTCAGCTGCTGTTCGTGAGCATGCACAGCTTCCATCCCCAGCTCCGTGAGAAAATCGACCGCTGCACCGAAACCGATCGCTTCAGCGATGGCTGGGGTTCCAGCTTCAAACTTATACGGAAGGGAGTTGGCTGTGAAACCATCCAACTGTACACGCTTGATCATGTCACCCCCACCCAGGAACGGCGGCATCTCCTGCAGTAGTTCTCTTTTACCAAACAGGATCCCGATCCCGGTAGGTCCGCACATCTTATGCGCCGAAAAAGCGTAAAAATCCACATCAAGGTCGACGATATTGACGGGCAGGTGAGGTACGGATTGAGCGCCATCCACGAGCACGAGCGCACCCGCCGCATGGGCCTCCGCCGTCATCTGCTTCACCGGATTTATCGTTCCCAACATGTTGGACATATGCGTGAATCCAACCAGTCGCGGCTTGCTCTCAAGGAGCTTTGAATAGGCGTCAAGATCCAGCTTGCCATCATCGGTGACCGGGACAAAATCGAGCTGGATGTCTCGTTCTTCTGCAAGGATCTGCCAGGGAACGATGTTCGAGTGATGCTCCATCTCCGTGAGCAGCACGCGATCTCCGGATTTAAGGTTCGACCTCCCCCAACTGTAAGCGACCAGATTGATCGATTCGGTCGTGTTGCGCGTGAATATAATCTCCCTGGGGTTCCCCGCGCCTACGAACGAGCTGATTCGTACCCGTGCCGCCTCATAGCT
>CBDVCG010000340.1:0-3312 GCA_965372425.1 uncultured Anaerolineales bacterium | reverse complement strand
CAGGTGGCGCTGTACGCGCATGCCAGCGCAGGCTGTATCCACATTCGCCCGCTTGTGAATTTAAAAACTGTGACAGGCGTTCGACAGCTGCGTCAGATTGCGGAAAAGTCGGTGGAACTGGTCGTGAGCTATGGGGGGACGACGAGCGGCGAGCATGGAGAAGGCCTGGCAAGAGGAGAATTCTCAGAGCGTTTATTCGGCGCCGAGCTGGTGAGGGCATTCGAGGAAGTCAAAGATCTCTTCGATCCACAAGGTCTGCTCAATCCCGGGAAGGTGGTGAGAACGCCGAAGATCGACGATGAAAGCTTGCTGCGTTTTGGCAGCGATTATGCCCTTGCGCACACCGTTACCAACCCCATGATGGATTTTCAGGATGATGGCGGATTTGCTGGCGCCGTTGAAATGTGCAACGGAGCGGGTGTATGCCGAAAGCTCGAAGAGGGTGTGATGTGCCCGTCATTCCAGGCGACCCGGGATGAGACGCACAGCACGCGTGGACGTGCTAACGCGCTTCGAGCTGCGATGATGGGTCAGTTGGGTCCCGATGGGATGCAATCTGAAGAGCTTTTCGAAGTCCTCGATTTATGCCTCTCCTGTCATGCGTGCAAGGCTGAGTGCCCGTCTGCAGTCGACATGGCCAAGCTGAAAGCGGAATTCCTCTATCATTACTATCAGCATCATCGCATGCCATTGCGTTCGAGGATTTTCGCAAACATCGCTGCGATCAATCGCGCTCTTCAACCAGTTGCCCTTCTAGCTAATCCGCTGATGAAGTTTCCAGGGAAGTGGATCCTCAACTGGCTTGGTGTTCATCCTGATCGACAGCTTCCCGCCCTCGCACCACAGACCTTCAGCCGTTGGTATGCGTCGGGGAATGGACACATGAGTGTGCAATCGTCTGATCCATCGAGGCAAGTGGTTTTCTTCCACGACACCTTCATCGAGCATCATGATCCGCACATAGGTATCGCTGTTGTGAAAGTCCTCAAAGCCGGAGGTAATGAAGTCATCGTTTTACAGGATAGGGTTTGCTGCGGAAGACCTGCAGTCTCCAAGGGCTTGTTGAACCAGGCGGAGCAAGCTGCCAGGCATAATATCCGGCTGCTTGCGCCCTACGCACGGCAGGGTGTCCCCATCGTCGGTTGTGAGCCAAGCTGCATGGCGATGCTGGTGGATGAATACCCATCTCTTTATCCCGGGGAGGATGCTGAGGTGGTCGCAGCGGCATCCACCATGATCGATGTGTTTCTCGCCAGGGAGATCGAGACAGGAAACCTTCTCCTGGAGACTTGGGAAGATCCCGCGCAGATCCTTTTCCACGGTCATTGCCAACAGAAGGCGACGTTCGGCACGGAGAGTACGATGCAATTGTTGAACGCAATCCCCGGCTATCGGACGGAGATGATCGATTCAGGATGCTGCGGCATGGCGGGATCGTTCGGGTATGAGGAAGAACATTATGATCTCTCCATTCAACTTGCCGAGATGGCATTGGCTCCAATTATTCGGGAAGCTCCAGACGATGTCGTCATCTGTGCGAGTGGGACCTCTTGCCGTCAGCAAATCTACCACACCACAGGAAAGATGCCCCTGCACCCGATCGAAATCGTGGCGGCTGCACTGAGATAGGTTCTGCGTACCGGCGCAACAGTTGGGCATAGATGACGAATCGCTAAAATCACCACCTTCGTCTCCTCCCCAAAACACAAAGGGATGTGAAGAAGCGCCAGAGTATTCTGATCCAATCTTGCAAGTAGATTATGGGAAAAGCCAGAATACCCTATAGTTAACTGCAGGGATGAATGGTAAGCGAGGTAACGGAGTGGCAACCACCATTCAGGCTTTTCCTTGGGAGAATCCCCGCAGTAACTTGCGGGATTCTTCTCAATACATTTACCCCCGGTCTATTGAATAAGTTAGTCACATAACTCGCCGCGATATAATGCGATATGCCGACTTGAAAGGATGAATAGATGGGCGCACATGGAGGCGGATGGCGGTCCTTTATCCGTTACGATGAAGAGCAAGACCAACCCCAGGTCGATCGAGAGTTGCTTCGGCGCGTAGCGACGTATGCGAGGCCCTATTGGAAATGGGTCGCTGCTACGCTGCTTACGATGATCGTCATATCCATCTTAAGCATCATTCCCCCTCTCCTCATCCGGGACTTGATCGATCATGCTATTCCGGAAGGTGATATAGCTCGCATTACGCAGCTTGCACTAGCAATGATCGCCATTCCCTTGCTCAATGGTCTGTTCGGTGTTGTCCAGCGCTACGCGAACGCACTCGTCGGCGAGAGCATCATCTTCGATCTGCGGTCACAGCTCTACGATCATCTCCAGCAGATGAGCTTGCGTTTCTACACAAACACCCAGGTAGGAGAAATGATGTCGCGGTTGAATAACGATGTCATCGGGGCTCAACGGGCGGTCACCGGTACACTCCTGACAATCCTCAGCAATTTCTTCACCATCGTTTTGACCATGTTCATCATGATTCGATTGGATTGGCGGCTGACGCTGGTCGCTGTTGCCATCCTGCCACTCTTCATCCTTCCGGCACGACGGGTGGGTGAAACGCTGCGGCGAATTGCCCGTGAATCGATGGAGCTGAATGCCCGTATGAATGCGCTCATGAACGAGACGCTGAATGTGAGCGGTGCGCTTCTGGTGAAGCTCTTTGGCCGTCGCAATTACGAAGTCGATCGATTTCGGGACCGGGCGAGCGGCGTGCGTGATATCGGTGTTCGCCAGGCTGTTGTAGGTAGGTGGTTTTTTCTCTCTTTGAGTCTGGTGGGTGCGATTGGAACTGCCCTCGTATTCTGGCTGGGAGGCTATCTCACTGTTGCGGGTGTCTTTACGATTGGTACGATTGTGGCTTTCACAGCGTATCTGCGCGATCTGTATGGACCATTAACAGCGATGACGAATGCTCGCGTGGAATTCGCCACCTCTATGGTGAGTTTCGAGCGCGTTTTTGAAGTCCTGGATCTTCCGGTCGAGATAACGGATCAGCCGGATGCTATTGCGTTGGACGATGTGGAAGGACGCGTTCAATTCAAGAATGTGTCCTTCAGCTACCAGGAAAGCCAGGGCGGACCAGTCGGGCTTGATGAACTACGACGCTTTAGCTGGGGTGATCATGTGACCTATGTTCCAGATCCAAAAAAACGTTCTGCGGAATTAGAAAGCGGGGTAGCTCCCGAAGAAACATTGCGATGGGCGCTGAAGAACATCTCCTTCGAAATTCGACCAGGCCAGATGGCGGCTCTCGTAGGCCCGAGTGGGGCGGGAAAGACGACCGTGACGT
>CBDVCG010000339.1:0-3321 GCA_965372425.1 uncultured Anaerolineales bacterium | reverse complement strand
ATCAACTCCCAGAAACTGTTGAGGAAGCAGTCGCTCTCCTTGGTGCGCGCACCGCGGTGATCGCCGGGGGCACCGATTTACTTCTTGATCTCCAGCAAGATCGTCATCCTCCAGTGGAAGCCCTCATCGATTTGAATCATATCGATGAGATGCAGAGAATCGAGGAGAAGGAGGATTGCATCTACGTCGGCGCCGCTGCATCTCTCCACCGGATAATAGAAAGCGACATTCTTGTTTATCATGCCCTCGGATTGGTGGATGCCTGCCGTCGTATCGGAGGGCCTCAAGTGCGAAACGTAGCTACGCTCGGCGGGAATGTGGGTCACGCTTTGCCGGCGGGAGATGGCACGATTGCGCTTATGAGCCTTGATACAGAAGTCCAATTGGCTTCGCAAGCTGGCCGGCGATGGGTTCCGATGGAGGACCTTTTTGCAGGGCCGGGTCGCCCCACCTTCGATCGAACCAAAGAAATTATTACCGGATTCAGATTTTCAAAACTAGGTGCGCTCGAAGGCGCGTCATCGACTCGTGTGATGCGACCCCAGGGCGTGGCTATCGCAATATTAAACATGGCCGTCTGGCTGCGCCTCAACAATGAAAGTGAGATCGCAGATGTTCACATCGCCCTTGGTCCTGCCGGCCCTACGCCTCTCCGAGCTCGAGAGACGGAGCACCGCTTGAAGGGGCAATCGAAGACGGAGTCGATGTTTGCATCTGGTGTCGAAGGGCTTCTTCAGGAGGCAAAGTTGCGCACAAGTCCGTATCGGGCGACATTGGAGTACCGACGGCATTTACTGGAGGTATTGCTTCGCAGGTGTATGGATGAGGCGTTCGCGTCAGCCCTTGAAGGGAGCTGAGCAATGGCACGTAGTCATGGGTTGATGCGTTATTGTGAGGTGGTATGGATTTTATTCTGAATGGTAAAAGCGTTCAAATTGAACCTGAGCCAGGCGAGATGCTGGCCGATCTTCTACGAGTTCGTCTTGGAATGACGGGCACGAAAATTGGATGCAATGAATCAGAATGCGGTTCGTGCACCGTGCTCATCGATGACTCCCCAATTTTATCGTGCAGCTATCCTGCCGCACGAGTTGGCGGGCGGGAGATCCGCACCATCGAAGGTCTTGATCGGGACGGGGCGCTTCATCCAATCCAGGAGGCGTTTATTAAACAGGGAGCGGTTCAATGTGGGTTTTGTATCCCTGGTCAGATCATGACTGCGGTCTCTCTGGTAGAGAAAAATCAAGATCCGAACGAAAATGAGATACAGAAAGCCCTCAAGGATACGCTCTGTCGCTGCGCTGGGTATCCTTCGATCATCGCCGCTGTTCAGGATGGCGCACGAGCATTACGCACAGGCGAACCATTACAAAATGTATCTCTCGTGGAGGCGGATTCAACAACGGCGATCGGTCATATCCAGCCTCGTCCAGATTCCAGGGCGAAGGTGACCGGTGAAGCGCTGTTCGCTGATGATTTTACTTTCCCCGACATGCTCATCGGAAGGACGTTCAGAGCGGGGATACCGCATGCTGTCTTGACGAGGTTAGATGTGGGTGCCGCAGAAGAACTCGCGGGCGTCGCAGCAGTCCTGACCGCCGAAGATATTCCCGGAGAACAGAACCATGGGCTGGTGAATCGGGATTGGCCCGTCCTGATTGGCGTGGGTGAGCGCATTCGCTATGTAGGCGATGCGCTCGCCATCGTAGCAGCCGAGGATGACGAGATCGCACGCCAGGCCCTTGATCTCATTGATGTAACCTTCGAACCCCTGGAGGTCGTGAGCGATCCCGTGCGGGCGAAGTCGGCTGAAAGTCCTGAACTTCACGATGGGGGCAACCTGTTAAAACATATCAAGGTCCGGAAAGGCGATATCGAAGACGGTTTTCGGGGTGCTGATATCATCCTCGAGGGAGAGTACCATACACCCTCCACCGATCACGCTTTTCTCGAGCCGGAGTGCAGCATTGCGCGGATTACTGAGGACGGGAGAATCGAAGTCATTGTGGGCTCGCAAATTCCATATGCCGATCGGGAGCAAATTGCAGCGTGTCTTGATGTTCCTGTAGGCCAGGTCAGGGTCAGGGGGGCGCTCATCGGCGGCGGTTTCGGAGGCAAGGAGGACATTGCCGGGCAGATCCATGCAGCGTTGCTCGCAAAGGCTGCAAACCGACCGGTGAAAATACTTTATGATCGTCATGAGAGCCTGATTGTTCATCCGAAGAGGCACGCGACGCAAATACGAGTGCGCATGGGCGCCAAACGGGACGGGGGATTGATCGCGATCGAAACCGAGCTTTATGGGGACACCGGTGCATATGCCTCCCTCGGCGAGAAAGTCATGACGCGGGCGACAACACATTCCGCTGGACCTTATAACGTCCCCCACGTTAAGGCCGATTGCTATGCGATGTATACCAACAACCCCCCAGCAGGGGCATTTCGCGGATTCGGTGTAACGCAATCCTGCTTTGCGGTGGAATCGATGATGGATCGTCTGGCCGAGGCATTGGTGATGGATCCCATTGAGATACGGAAGGTGAACGCACTTCAGGTCGGCGATATCACCAACACCGGTCAACTGCTCACAGAGAGTGTGGGGCTGCTTGAGTGTATTGAGCGCGTCGAGGACGAGCTGAAGAGGGTGTGTAAGGGGGGGAATCCGTTTACATATCGGGTTGTGGATTCGCAAGAGCAAATGCGTCGAGCCTGGGGAATCGCGGCGGCGTATAAGAATACCGGTCTTGGCGGGGGAGCGCCGGATAAAGCTGCTGCTGAGGTAGAGCTCTATGAGGACGGAACTGCGGAAGTAAGAACCTCTTCGGCGGATATGGGCCAGGGTCTTGTCACCGTCTTACAGCTCATCGCGGCGGAGGAGTTCAGTTTGCATCCGGACAGAGTGCGGGTCTTGCTTTCGGATACAGATTTGACCCCGGATGGCGGTCCGACGACAGCTTCACGGCAGACGTATGTAACCGGAAATGCAGTTCGATATGCATCCGAAGTCCTCCGTCAGGCCCTCACTGCAACACTTGCGGAACGATTCGATGCACCCCCGGATGAGGTTCGGTTTGTTGAAGGTCTTGCCCAGGTTAACGGCACGGAAGTTACCCTGGGAGAATGTGTAAAAATGATGATGTCCGAGGGGAATGAGCCAATTGCATCTTATGAATACTGGGCGCCTGAAACGCAGCCGCTGGGAGCGGGGGGAGATATGCATTTTGCATATTCCTTCGCCGTTCAAGCGGCTGAAGTGGAAGTAAATCTTGATACTGGCGAAGTGAAAGTTTTACGCGTAATTGCCGCCAACGATGTTGGACA
>CBDVCG010000338.1:0-3339 GCA_965372425.1 uncultured Anaerolineales bacterium | reverse complement strand
CCTCGTGGAAGATGTGGTAGCGCCCGATTTTCTTTCCATCCAGATCAGACATCGTACCCATTCACCAAATTTGTGTCCCTTACTAGATAAATCAATTTTAACCCCAACAAGTCTCCACGCATGAACCTCGCGATGCAGTGGCATCTTTCAGCATAGCAGATTTTATGTGAATGGTAGCCTTGCAGTTTACTTTCGAGATATGAGATTCTGGTACGTCCTGACTAGTTTCACTTGAGTTCTATCATCAGGGTGTAGGGGGGCAATATAATGGATGACCCGGTGGTTTATCCGGCTTGCATTTCTCGGGATCTTCCGCTGGTGGTGGGGGCGGATCTGTGGGCGGCGGTGGATCCGTTGGTGGGGGCGGCCCCGGCGTATTCGTAGGCGCAGGGATCATGTCGGTCGCACCAGGCTCGGGAGTTGCAGAAGGCTCCAATGTGCTCCCTGATGTGCTGGTCGGTCCTGGAGGACCCGATGAATCATCTTTCGGCGTAGATGTGCGAGCATAAAAACCAGACCATGTCGGCGTGGCGGTCCAGCCCATGCCCGTTGGCGTTGGATTCGGGCCAAAGGCGTTTATGATGGTCATCATCTCGCCCTGAGCTCCATTCCTTCCCTCCGCATTCATGGCCTGCATCGTGCCAACGACCGCCGTCTGAACGGCCTCATCCGATCCCAGCTCACCTACGGCAGTGGCGTTCTCAGCGAAAAGTACGCTGATCGTCGCCTCCCAGTCGACGGTCGGTGTCGGCACAGCGCCCCCAGCGCCATTCATTACATAGCCCACCAATGCAGCGGCGCCCAGCGGGAACGCGAAGAGCATCAACAGGATGCCTGCCGCCAGCGGCCAGCGCATGCTCCGGATCCGTGATGCCAGTGGGAGGGCGTTCACCTGTGACGAAGGCATCGCCAGCGTATCCAGATCCAGGTGCATAGGCAGCGGCGTGTATTTCTTTTCCGGATCCGCGACGATGGCCAGTGCGGATTGAAACGACTCATTAAATTGGGCGACGCTCTTGAAGCGCCGATCCGGATCTTTCATGAGCGCCTTGACCAGCACAAGGTCAACGCCATCCGGGAGTCGTGGGTTGACCGTCTTGGGCGGCGGCAGATCCTCATTGATCTGCTTCATGGCAACCGCCAGGGGGGTATCTCCATCGAAAGGCAGTCTGCCCGTGGCGATCTGGTACATCACGACTGCGAAGGAATATTGATCACTGCGTGCGTCAATGTCCCCACCCATACACTGCTCTGGAGACATATATGCGGGTGTACCGATTAGCGCAGAGCCAGTCAGGCTTTCCTTTGATTCGTGCCAGTGCGCAAATCCGAAATCGGAGAGATAGGCTTTCCCATGATCATCAAGGAGAATATTCGACGGTTTGACATCGCGATGGACAACGCCATGTTCGTGGGCGTGCTCGAGCGCGGCCGAGATCTGCTCGGAGACTTTGGCGCCTTCAAGTGCCGTCATCGGGCTTGATTTCAGACGATCTTGAAGCGTCTCTTCAAAAAACGGCATGACGATGAAGGGCGTGTCATCGTGCTCACCATATTCGAGGATTGGAACGATGTTGTGGTGGTCAAGTTTCTGGAGAAGTTGGATTTCACGGTCAAACCGCGATCGGAATTGAGGTTCATCAACCAGGAAGGAAGCCAGGATTTTCACTGCGACCGTGCGCTGTTCTTCCGTATCGAAACCACGGTAGACGACCGACATCCCACCCCGTCCGACCTTACGGAGAATGTGATACCGCCCTAATGTCTGACCGGAATAATCAGCCACGAGTCGCTTTCACCACTATATGGATGCAGTTAACACATAATTCGGATACAGTTGCACCCTCACCAGAGGTGCGCCTTCATCGGATGGCATCGCTCACATGGGAAGGCGTCCCTGGCGACCCATTACCTAAGTACCCCTAATTATAACGTTAATTTTTCGATGTCAACCGCATATTGGATAGCTAACTAGTCCTAATTTCCTATCTTCCCCCCATGGTCCAGACCCAGTCCCTCACGTTGGGGCATTGTTTCCCCTGCCCTAATCTCCTAAAATTCCCCTGATCGTGCATCAACTATCTCGGTCCTAGCTCTGCCATATCTCGAGAGATCACCATGCTCCAGATTAATGAAGAGATCTCCATTCCTGAAAACGAGATTGACCTGCGCTTCACGCATGCCTCCGGACCCGGCGGGCAGAACGTGAACAAGGTGGCATCGGCGGTCCAGCTCCGGTTCGATGTCCAGCGTTCACCCTCTTTGCCTGACCAGGTACGAGAACGGATACTCGCTGCCGAAGGGAATCGGTTGACCAAAGAAGGTATCTTACTCATCCAAGCCAGACAATATCGCACGCAAAATCGAAATCGAAAGGCAGCGCTGGACCGGCTTCGCGAGACGATCCTTGAAGCCGTAGACGAACCTCGCCCCCGAAAACCCACGAGGCCTTCTCTTGCATCGAGACAGCGCCGGCTCACAATGAAGCGAATGAGGAGCCATCGGAAACGGTTGAGACGACCCGTTGATCCTGGTGATGAATGAGTTCAACATGATATGGTCATCGCTGACCAGATCCGCGCGGCGTCATGCCGAGAGTTTGAGCGTTCTACGCTAACTTGAAATTATCTAAGGAATTAAACTCAGAGTTTAGAGGGATCCTGCCAGGGGTGAAAATCCAGCAGGATGGAGCCGCCGAGGAACTCGCGCAGGAGTGAATTATCCGGGATCAGACTGGTATCCAGGGGAAGGAACCATTCGAGAAAGGTGAGCAAACGCTTCGCCTCCACGTGCTCTTCGGTGCCAAAGGGCACCTGGCGCAGGAGAGGTTCGGCAAGGGGTGCAAGCGCAGACCCCTCGTAGAGCAACGCCGAATTGAACATCACATCCGCATTCTCCTGGAAGGGGAAGATGTAGCGCTTTTCCCCTCTACGGACAGATTCCCACCTCCGGATAGTTTCCGCAGCCGAGTATCCTCGATGCTTTGCGTCGCGCACAATGCGGCGGATCAGACGTGTATCTGTTGTCGAGACGCGGTTGAAACGATCGAGGTTAAGTTGCGTCAATGCTGAGACGTAAATACGATAGGTCTGGGAAGGATCTACAGCCGGAAGCAGATCCGGGTTCAGCCCGTGGATCCCTTCCACGATGATGATCTGATCCGGGTCAAGCTGCATCTCGGTTCCCTCTTCCCGCATTCCTGTGATGAAATCGTAATTCGGCAGCACGGTGGGCTTGCCTGCGATCAAGCTCCGGAGATCGGCGTTCAATCGTTCGATGTCCAGTGCCTGGAGAGATTCGTAGTCAAAGTCCCCATTCTCATCCCGGGGTGTGTTTTCA
>CBDVCG010000337.1:0-3340 GCA_965372425.1 uncultured Anaerolineales bacterium | reverse complement strand
CACGGATCGCGCCCGCGTATTCGCCGAAGGGTCTCATTGTGTAGCCATCCAGCATCAGATGAACGTACTGGACGATGCCGGATCGATGATTTCCGTATGCGACGTGCTTAACCTTGCGAGCATCAATCGCGGACCACTCGCCATGGGTTTGTTAACTGGGAAATATGATGCCAACACCGATCTTGCGGCAAATGATGTGCGCGGCAAGAAAAGCCCGGAATGGATGAGCTATTTCAAAGATGGAAGACCTAATCCAGAATGGCTCACGCGAAGGGATGCGGTTCGTGAGATCTTAACCAGCGAGGGACGAACAGTTGCTCAGGGAGCACTGGCCTGGCTGTGGGCACGCAGTGAGCGGACGATCCCTATTCCAGGGTTCAGGACCGTCGCTCAGACTGAAGAAAATTGTAAGGCGATGGAGTATGGCCCCCTAAACGCCTCTGCAATGAAGGAGATCGACGCCCTGCTTGGACGATGAGCACGAGAAGATCATGGATGAATTCTCGTTTACCGACAAATCTAAATAGCTGAAGATAGGATTGTGTGGATAAGACTGTGTTCATATCCGGCGATTCCAATTTCCTCATCTTGAACTTTGCGTGAATTGCATCTACGGTGGTGAGTGCCCGGTTACAGTGTGTTTGGAGGAATAGATGAGTTCAATTATCTTTCCGAAGGATTATACCTGGGGCGTCGCAACGGCCTCGTATCAGATTGAAGGCGCTTGGAATACTGAGGGGAAAGGCGAGTCCATCTGGGATCGTTTCAGTCACACGCCGGGAAAAATCCAGAATAACGAGAACGGTGATGTCGCGTGCGATCATTATCATCGATGGCCAGAGGACATCGCCCTGATGAAATCTCTGGATGTGCAGGCATACCGATTCTCGCTCTCTTGGCCGCGGATCTTTCCTGAGGGAAGTGGTCAAATCAACCAGCCGGGATTGGATTTCTATAGCAGGCTCGTAGACGGATTGCTGGATGCTGGGATTACGCCCTACATCACGCTCTATCATTGGGATCTACCTCAGCGTCTTCAGGAGGAGGGAGGATGGCCAGCGAGATCCACCGCAGAGGCCTTCGTGGCGTATACAGATGAAGTAACACGCCAGCTTGGCGATCGAGTGAAGAATTGGATGACATTAAATGAACCGTATGTGAGCGCCTACATCGGATATCTTGAGGGTCGGCATGCTCCAGGTCACCGAAATATCGATGAGATGCTTTCAGCCGCACATCATCTCCTATTGGCACATGGATGGTCTGTTCAGCCTATCCGGGAAAATGTGGGTGAAGCCCACGTGGGTGTTGTTCTTAATATGAGCCCATTTGTCCCTGCATCACCTAGCAAAGAGGATGCCGACCAGGCCAGAATAGGAGATGGAATTGTTAACCGTTGGTATCTCGATCCTCTCGCTGGTCGCGGTTATCCGGAGGATATTCGGGAGCATTATGGTCACGGTGAAGAGTATGTCCAACAAAATGATATGGAGGTAATTGCAGCGCCGATCGATTTCATGGGTGTCAACTACTATTTTCGGAGCATTGCACGTAGCGAGTCGATACCGGAGGAGGAGAACGAACCCCGAGAGGTATTCCCTAACGATGAGTTTACCGAAATGGGATGGGAGGTCCATGCCGATGGGCTAGCCGACATTCTAGAGCGTATGCATGTAGATTATTCTTTTCCGGAGCTACTCGTCACGGAAAACGGCGCTGCTTATAACGATACGTTGGATGAGAACCAGCAAGTGAACGACACCAAGCGAATCGATTATCTCAAGGGCCATGTACGAGCGTGTGGGCGAGCCATTGAAAAAGGCGTGCCCCTAAAAGGATATTTCGTCTGGTCATTCCTGGATAATTTCGAGTGGTCCTATGGCTTCAGCAAGCGCTTTGGGCTCGTTTACGTGGATTTCGAGACCCTGGAGCGGATCCCGAAACAGAGCGCGACCTTGTACAATGGCATAATCCGACACGGGGGATTGATGCTTGAATGAGGGTAATTAACATATGAAATCATTTCGAGATGGTTCCAATTTTCATTAACCTACTTGGACCGTCTGTATTCAATCGCTTCGTCAGAAAATTCAATCCGACCGTTTTGAAATATCACAGAACCGTGTAGTCCTTAGTTCCATGCATAATGCCGATTCAATAATTCATAGGGGAAAAACAGGAACTGATGCATTTCACGGTTTGGAGCCGTGGGTACAAATAACGGAATTATGGGTCTCACGCATGTGTGATCTGGCAAAACTTTGGATGAAAATCGCAAGGAGTCGTGTGGACTGCGGTTGGTGATTAAACTTCTCCTTGTAGGAAAAAACTAGTTGGAATAGTCGATCATGTCTTCTGCTGGAGATGCGATTCGTCCAACTTCGTGATAATAGCTTAATGTAGTATCAAAGCTCCGATGCCTTGCCATGGCCTGAACCTGCAATGGCTTTGCACCATTTCGGATGGCATTAGTAATTGCACTATGCCTTAGACTGTGAGTTGATTTCCGATTTCCCACAACCGCAGCATCAGCGAATCGAGTTTTGACCAATCTACGAATGGCACGTGAGCTGAGTCGTTCACCCTTGTTCTGTCGGCTCAGGCTCCAGAATAGTGGACCTGATTTCTTTTTACGGACCTTCAACCAATCTCTTATGGCTTGTTCAGTTGGTGAGGGTAAGACCACGAAATCATCAACCTCTTCATGTCCCTTTCCATGGATCCAGAGTATCGTCCGATCATCTTTGGTCTGAAGGTCAGCAAGGTCAACCCGCTGTATTTCGACTGTTCTCAATGCACAATAAGCCATGAGCGAAAGAACCGCCTTATCACGTCTACCAAGGTCGGAGTCATCACAGAGCGCAAGAACAGAACGTACTTCATTAGATGTGAGCTCATCACGCTTGTGCGGTCCACCTTTGCCCCTTTTCACACCTCTAACTTCCCGAGCAGGATTTAGGATAGGTGCGTTGAATTCTTCGATTAAAAAAGCAAAGAACCGACGAACGGCTGAAAGCCAGAGGTTGACAGTCTGAGCTGCATAGCTTTCACGCATGTACTCACGCCATCGTCTAATGTCTGAAGGTCTCACCTGAGCGACGATCATGCCTTCATCAGCTAGCCAACTATTGAACAGTCGAAAGCCTTTGAGATAAGCCACACTCGTAGTCTTAGAGTATTCAAGTTCAAGGTACTCGATCCATGCAGCTACGAGATCATCGAGTGATTTCTGGGGGATAATCTCACCTTTTTCGATGGGCTGCAGGGTGTTCATTTGATCTTCCTCTTATACTTCCTATAATCAGCCTTATAGGAAGTATAACACTCTTTACTGTGGCGT
>CBDVCG010000336.1:0-3344 GCA_965372425.1 uncultured Anaerolineales bacterium | reverse complement strand
TGAGCAGATCCGCGAGGATCTGGTGGGGATGGAAGAACTCGCATTGCATATTTAAAACGGGTACCCGTGATGCCTCTGCTACAAGGTTGAGGTACCGATTTCCAATACCCCAATCGACATGTCGAATGGCGATCCCATCGAAGTAGCGCCCAAAGATTTCCCCCATCTCCTTTTCCGTGTCTCCATGAGATATTTGGGTCGTGCGTGATTCTATGAAAGCCGCGTGTCCTCCAAGCTGCGCCATGCCAGCTTCAAAGGATCCGCGCGTGCGTGTGCTCGAAAAGAAAAAGAGCATCGCCAGGACCTTGTCCCGCAGGTACGCATGTGGTTCACCCAAGGCTCTCTTACGCTTCAAATCCAGCGCCACCTCGAGGACGGTTTCTACCTCTTCCTTGCTGAAGTCGAGATCGCCGATGAGATCGCGACCACTTAAGTCGGTTTGCATGGGTTTTTTTTACCTCCTTCATTAATAAATAGTAGGTACGGGATAAGGGATTGGGGAACAGGGATCAGGTCGTTGTAATGAAGCATAATCCCTAATCCCCGATCCCAAATCCCTGGAGTATCACTCCATCGCACCCAAAACCAGCGCCAGGAGCCCCATGCGCATGACGACACCATTGAACGCTTCCTCCCAGTATCGCGACCAGCGTGTCGCATCGACATCCGGGGGGATCTCATCCATGCGGGGCAGCGAATGAAGCAATATGGCATCTGACTTTGCTTTCGTGCTCAGTAGCTCTCGGGTGATTTTATAATTCGCGGGGGTCAATCCAACATCATCACCCCGCTCATCCCTGGATTTGGTGTAATCAGGCTGAATGACTGGCTCCACCAGGATCACGTCCGCGTCCGCGATCGCCTCTTCGACATGGTCTGCTTCAGAAAAGTCCAGGCTGAACTCGGCAATTTCCTCTTTGAACTCATCGGTAAGCGACATGTCTGGTGGAGAAACGAACGTTATCGGGCAATCGAATTGAGTGAGGCCAAAAGCTAGAGAATGCATTGTCCGCATGCGCATATCGCCGACAGCCAACCACCGCAAGCCATCGAGACGCCCCTTTTCCTGATGCACGGTGTACAGGTCGGTAAGAATTTGGGTAGGATGTTCACCCCACCCATCTCCCCCGTTGATGATCGGAATGGAAGCCCATTTCGCCGCCTCGTGGGGAGCACCCTGCTGGAAATGCCTCATCACGATGACGTCACCGTAAAATTCCAACATCTTCACGGTGTCCTTAATCGACTCCTGATAGTAATCTCCCGCCCGAGTCATCTTGGCATCCGCAAATCCGGTCACCCCGCCGCCCAGGCGAATCATCGCCGCCTCATGCGCCAAACGGGTGCGCGTGCTCGGTTGATAGAATGCGGTGACCAATGTCTTTTCAGACAACAAGTCCGTATTGCGGCGGTCTCGTGCGAACGGTGCCAGCCGATCGCATACCTCAAACACTCTAAAATATTCCTCCCGCTCAAACCCCTTCAGAGAGAGTATGTCACGTCCTGCAAAGCTTCTCATTCCTGTATCTCCTTTTTTGATATAAGGTATCTAACTCGAGCTGCTAAATTCACAATTTAATTAGAAGCTACTTTTCGGACAATGTGAAAACGAAATGTCCCCGGTAGAAAATAGCTTTTTGAATAATCCACCGCCTCACCCAAATCTGTGTACAGCCAGGATTCAAAATAGAGCAATACATCTCCTCGCTGGATCTGAAGATGTCGGGCGATTTCAGATTCGGCGGCTAGCGCGGATACTTCGGCAATGGAGTGCTGCAAGATAGGTTCACCACCGTTCAAGAAAAGGTCTAGGATGGAACCACGGAAACTGGCAGATCTCGCCTCTTCGGGTACCGCTTCCTTAGGAAGCGTATCTATCAAGAACGCCACTGGCCGGTTTTTCGCGATGATGACCCTCGAGATGTCGGTGACGAGTTTTGAAGGTGGGATATCAAATTTAAGGATCTCCTCATCGCTCGGTGCGCGATCTTCGAACGTTAGATCCCCCATTTCCACTTCAAGACCAATCTTATGTGCCAGGACTTCGATGCTTTCCAGTGTCTCGATTCCGCTATCGATGACCGATGGCGGATCGGTCACGTAGGTCCCTACCCCTTGTCTGCGTACGATTCGGCCCTTACCTTCGAATGTCCGCATCGCTTCCCGCAGCGTCGCTCGTGAAACACCCAACTGTCTTGCGAGCGTTGGCTCTGATGGTAGGTACATCCCTGGTTCCATCTCATCGAGCAGCGATGACAACGCCTCAGTCGTCTGCTGATATCGGGGAATCTTTTTCGAAGCCTTCCTCATCGATCGTGCAACCGTGTGCTTTGTCTTATTTTCCAATGATAACTCTCGATCAGTTTCTTTGAATAACGAGCTTATTCCTTCAGTAGTGGAATGACTGAAAACGAATTGACGTCAACCAGCCCCATGTCCGAAATTCGCAGGTCGGGAATGACGACCAACGCCAAAAGACTGAGCTGCATGTTGGCATTGTTAAGCTTACACCCGACCGTTTCGAAGGCCTCGAGTAATTTTTCTGCTTTTGCGGCGACAACCTGAGCTTTTTCGTTGGACATCAAACCGGCAATGGGAAGCTCGACTTGCGCGACGACCGCACCATCTTGAACCACGATTTGCCCACCGCCGATCTCACCAAGTTTATTTGCGGCTGCCGCCATGTCCGCATCAGAGGTACCTACGACGATCATATGATGTGAATCATGTGCAACCGTCGACCCGATGGCACAGCCAGTTTCAAAACCAAATCCTTGCACAAAGCCAACTTGAACTTCCCCCGTGCCGCGATGTCTCTCAACGAGTGCAACCTTGGCGAGGTCGATGGAGAGATCTGCCCTAACCTCACCATCTTCGACAAGAGCCTTTAGACAGAGATGCTGTGTTGGCGCTTGATTTTCAACCACACCGATGACGTTGACTTCAACTTCCCCCTCCAGAGCGGTGGTCACGCGAAAATCATCTGGCTGGAGCGTCTTACCTAAGTTGATGGAAGACATAACTTCATCAGGGTAGCTGAACTCAGGCAAATCGATTTGGAGCTCTCCACACTGGGCCACGATCTCGCCGCGGGCGATCACCGTCCCCACTTCAAAAGCTTCCAAATCCTCCACAAGCAGGAGATCGGCAAATCGACCCGGGGCTATTTGGCCAACATCGCGGGATACGCCAAAATGTTCAGCGGTGTTCAACGTCGCCATCTGGATCGCTGTCATAGGTGATACCCCCTCGGAAATTGCATGGCGAACCACGCGATCCATGTGGCCTTCATGCACAAGCGTGCCCGAGTGGCTGTCATCTGTAACCAATATAAAATGGCGAGG
>CBDVCG010000335.1:0-3346 GCA_965372425.1 uncultured Anaerolineales bacterium | reverse complement strand
ATAATGTCCCGCGCTTCAGGGAATTCATGGAGAAAGTCCGCGACCTGGGCGTCCACGAGCAGACTTACATCCTGGCAGGTATCGGTCCGCTGAAATCCCCCGGCATGGCGAAATATATGCGCGATCAGGTCCCAGGGCTCGAGGTGCCGGACGAGTTTGTCGAGCGGATGACCGCCGCTCCCGCGGATATCGACAAGGAAGATAAAAAGGCTCGCCGGAATGCCTGGCGTGCGGAAGGTATTCAAATCACGATCGAACTCATCAAGGAGATGCAGGGTATCGAAGGCGTCGCCGGCGTCCATATCATGGCGATCGAGTGGGAAGAGGCCATGAAACCTATCGTCGAAGGGGCTGAATTACTCCCTCGCCCGGAGCCAGCACCTCTGGCGACACCTGATACAGAAGCCGCGACCTAGTGAGGATTTTATGGAAACAACGCTTAGCACCGATTTCGCAAATCGAATACTGGCAGAAACCGGGGAGAACGTCTTCCTCTGCTATCACTGCGTGAAATGTACCTCCGGATGTCCGCTCGTCGAACACTTCGATCTCGCACCTAATCAGATCATGCGAGCTGCGCAGCTCGGCATGGAGGATGAAATTTTCGACAGCAAGACACCCTGGATGTGCGCCGCGTGTCAAACCTGTACGACTCGCTGTCCCCAAGGGATCGATATCGCCAGGATTATGGATTTCATCATCAGCGAAGCGCTGGAGAAGGGCATCGAGCCAAAAATCCCGGAGATCGCTCTTTTCAACAAGGTGTTCCTCAGAAACGTCAACATCCTCGGAAGAGCCTATGAGCTCGGTTTGATGGCAGAAATGAACTTGCGGACCAAGAAACTATTCAATGACATGGATCTTGGTTTGGAGATGTTCAAACGAAACAAGATTCGCATCCTTCCTGAGATTGCACGGTCGAAGAAGCGGAAAACCCCCATCGCACCTGCTTCCCGACCCAGCAATGAGATTGGCTATTATCCCGGGTGTTCACTTCATTCGATGGGAGCAGAATTCAATCACTCAGCTAAGAGCGCCCTGGATACGCTTGAGTTGATTCCGGTGGAACCCGATGGGTGGGTATGCTGCGGATCAACACCTGCGCATCGAGTGGACCACAAGCTCGCGACAAGGCTGCCTCTCGAAAGCCTGGTGTTGTTCGAACAAGAAGGGCTCAGTGAGGTGGCGCTGCCCTGTGCATCATGCTTCAGCCGTTTTCGTGCCGCTGCCCGAGATGTGCGTCTCGACCCGGATTTAAAGAAGGAGGTCGAGGCCGAGATTGGCAGCGAATACCACGATGGGGTTGTGATCTCTTCGCTCCTCGATGTTGTTGTGAATCGAGTGGGCTTGGAGAAGGTGAAGGAGAAGGTTGTTCGTCCTTTGGACGGGCTCAAAGTTGCCTGCTACTATGGCTGCCTGCTCACACGTCCCCCGGAGGTCACCGGCTCGAAAGATCACGAGTATCCCATGTCGATGGATCGGCTCATGGATGCGCTCGGGGCTGAGGCGATCATGTGGGATGACAAAGTATCCTGCTGCGGCGCCTCACTCTCGCTCACCCATCGAGATGTGGTCCTGGATATGAGTGGGAACATTCTCGCCAACGCGCAGCAGCGTGGTGCCGACGTGGTCGCCGTCGCCTGTCCTCTCTGTCATCTCAATCTCGACGGACGCCAGGGTCAGATGGAGGACATGGACCCCATCCCGGTGATGTACTTCACCCAGCTTCTCGCCGTGGCGTTTGGACATACGGAAGACGCCGCGCTGAAGAAAAACCTGGTTGATCCGAGGCCAATCCTTAGTGAGCATGCGCTGCTATAAGTGTGCAGGACTTTCATGAGTATAGAAGCGATCGGTTCAAGATCGACGCGCATCCAGAAATCATCAAAGGAAATCGAAATAGATCGGGTGGCAAAACCCAATCGTGGACCCATTCGAGCGATAATCCTCAGCGAATCTGGCCAGGACGTGAGAGCCTGTGGGAGTTGCTGGCAATGTGACGATGAGCTCCATCCCGAGATGGATCTATGTTTCGGAGAACTCATGAGGGCTGCCGCCAAAGATGATTCCATTACACTGCTGAACGAGACGCAATGGAACTGTGACCCGATCTTAGAGGGTGGTTTTAGTTGTCAGTCAGGGATTCAGCTCCAGGCTGTAATTAACGTCCTCCGGCGCGAAGCAATATTACGTGGCGTCCCACGTGGTCATTTTTAGGCGCTTCCAGGTGCTACCAGTGAAGATTCATCAGAGTTAGGGTGCAAATCACCCATAGGGACGAGGTTCCTCCATGAAAATTGCAGTCACAGGAAAAGGCGGCGTCGGTAAAACTACGCTCACAAGTCTGCTCGCATATGCCTATGTCGATTCGGGCTACCAGGTGCTCGCTATCGATGCCGATCCGTCCCCATGCCTGGGAGCGGCGCTTGGTTTTTCCCAGGACGACCTCGATCAATTGACCCCGATTGCAAATATGGATGAGCTCATCTATGAACGCACCGGGGCGAAGCCGGGGACCATTGGGGGATTTTTCAAGCTCAATCCTCGAGTGGATGACCTCCCTGATCGGTTTTCCATCGTTCAGGAAGACATTCGCCTGCTTGAGTTGGGTGCTGTCGAGATGGGTGGATCTGGATGCATCTGTCCAGAGAGCGCCATGTTGAAAACCCTCATCACATACATCCTGCTTCGCCGTGATGAAGTTGTCTTACTCGACATGTATGCTGGCGTTGAGCATCTTGGACGAGCCACCGCATCTGCCGTGGACGCCATGCTGATTGTGGTCGAACCCACTGCACGTAGCCTAGGAACGGCCAAACAAATCAAATCGCTTGCGCAGGATATCAACCTTAGCCAACTTTATATCGTTGGGAGCAAGATCCGAGATGACTCAGACCGCGATTTTATCGAATCAAATTCTCCGGAGCTCGACGTGATCGGCTATTTACCGATGGACGAGCGTGTGATTGAGGCGGACCGATCCGGAGTTGCGATTTACAAGCTCTCCCCTGAGATGGCAGCGGAGGGGGCGAAAATTGCCAGGTCTCTAACCGGTGACAAAGGGTAAACTGATCTAGACTTTTCCCAGTAATTCTCTCACAACACCTTCCTATACAATTGCGTTCATCCATATTTATATTCGGTTACAATAACACCGATCAGGCAATTCGGACCTAATCCAATTTGATGTTGTGCAAGAGCTTAATTCTCTTCAGTTATTTTTGTAATTTATTTCATCGCCGCAAAAAGGCAACTCCTTGAAATCAACATTACCACGATCGAAACCTGAATATTCTTAAGGAAATTCCCATGGAAACTAAGACAAGGGCAAAATTAAAATCCATTC
>CBDVCG010000334.1:0-3347 GCA_965372425.1 uncultured Anaerolineales bacterium | reverse complement strand
AACGGGAGGACATGTGGCACAACCACATCAATTACTACATCAACTGCATGATTGACGTAGATCAGCACATCGGCGCAGTGCTCGATGCACTCGATGCGAGCGGTCAGGCTGAGAATACGATCATCTTGTTTACTTCAGACCATGGTGAGATGGGGGGCGCACACCATCTGCGTCAGAAGGGAAGTGTGGCCTTCAGAGAAACGGTGAACGTACCCTTTGTTGTCGTCGATCCACACCAACCTGGAGGGGTAAAGACGAAAGCCGTGGGTTCTCACCTCGATCTGGTGCCTACAATGTTGGCTTTTGCCGGTCTTTCAGAGAGCGAGAGGCAGGAGCGTTACCCGTTCCTGAAGGGTCACGATCTGTCTGGCATGGTTAAGGATCCGAAATCGGATGGTCCCCGAGGAAGCTCAGAGAATCCAGGAAAAGGATCCCTCTACACGTATGACATGATCATGACCATCGATGGGGAGTGGCTGGCGCGCAATGCTCCTCTGGTGCTGGATGTGGCTGCGGCTGAGGCCGGATTGGAATTCCATCGCGGAGAAGAGTTCTTGAAGAGATTGGATGATATGGAGAAACCCAATCTTGAGAACCGGGAGTTTTTCCGGGGTGTCTTTGACGGTCGCTACAAGTTGATCCGCTACTTCGGGATGGCGAATTACAACCTGCCGGGATCGGTGGAAGACCTCCTGACCGACAATGATGTGGCCCTCTATGATCTGAGGAATGATCCTGATGAGGTAAATAACCTAGCGAACCCCGATAATCCCGACTACGATGATGCGCTGTTGGCAGCCATGAACGCCAAGCTCAATGCGCTCATAGATGCCGAGATTGGTGAAGATAAGATTATTCTCGAACGTCCGGAGGAGTAGGAAGGCGGATTAAGGTTATTCTCTTGCATGATGAAATGCTGGATCTAGAGATATCGTAGGTTTTTTTTACTCATAGAGTATCCCGGATACCATGGGTATCCGGGATACTGGTTAAGACAAAAAAAGGGCCGCCACGAAAGGCGGCCCTTAATTGTTGACATATTCCTAATTATGGTTGTCCGTACACGACATTGATTTGATCCGTGGCAACATAACCACCCGTATTCGGATCAGGCGAGAAGGCAATGATGCGGCCAGTGGTGCCTGCTGGAATACTTACGCTCAGCTGCACAGACCAGCCTCCCGCTCCACCCAACTCACTCGAGTTCACGGTCGTGGTGGCTTCTGCCAGAACGGTGCCGTCGCTAGATGTGGCTTGCACGACAACGTTGTTCTCCGGCAATCCTGCGCCGGTTCCGCTCACCGTGAATGAAGTCGGATCGGGGATCGTGCTGCCATCTGCGGGTTCTGTGATTTCGATATAGGTCGGGCCAGGGATCATGGTGACAAAAACACCGGCTGACCCAGCAATGCTGCCGTCATCATAGAGGCCACCGGTGACGATCTTTCCCTCTGTCACCGCGGACGCGGACGCCCAGAGCGTGCCGGAATACGTGCTCAGACCATTGGCGTCAGGTGCACCCAGCTTTGCGGTTGACTCGCCGAGGATGTTGAGGTCCTTGTCGATGGCGAAGATGAGTACCTCGTCATTCGGCATGCCCGATGCTGAACCACTGACCTGAATAGGCTCAGTCAAATTCCATTCCGTACCGTTTTGAGGTTGGATGATCGTGAAGAGCATCTCGTCCCCAGGCTGCGCTACTGTGGCGGTTGGTGCGACGGGTTCCGTCGCCTCGGGTGGCGCTTCTGTCGGAAGTGGTTCAACCGGTGCCTCGGTTGCGGGTGGTGTGCTCCCTGCTCCGCCGATGATGCCCGTAAAGGAACCAATGACGAGGAGGATCAGGATTACGATGACCCCGATTAAGACGTACGTGATCCACTTGGGATGTGAATCCCCGCTTTCTGGATTTGTGGTTTCGCTCATGCTTGCTGCTCTCCTTTTCCAAGACCGCAGCTTTCCCCCAGGTGCCTATGGGCGACCTTTGACGAATGTTCGGCTTGCACATTAGTCACGATTGGGTTGATTTGGGAGCTGCGAAGATTTGAGCGGGGATTATAACAGATAATAACCAGGCGCTAGTATAGTACTGGGAACCAGCCTGGTTGAGGGCGAATCATCCGAGAATCATCGGTATAATGGAAGTATCGCAAAATCAAGAGGAGGAACACATGACGTACGAACTACCCAAATTGCCGTATGAGTTCAATGAATTGGAACCGCATATCGATGCTCGTACGATGGAGATCCACTACACAAAGCACCATCAAGCATACACGAACAATCTCAACAAGGCGCTCGAAGGACACGATGACCTGGCAAAGAAGCCCGTGGAATACACGCTCGCCCATCTGGACGAAGTCCCCGCGGAAATTCGCATGGCTGTTCGTAACAACGGGGGCGGCTATGTGAATCATACCTTCTTCTGGAACACCATGAGCTCGAAGGGCGGCGGCGAACCGGATGGAAAATTGGCTGAAGCGATAGCGGCGGACTTCGGCTCGTTTGACGCCTTCAAAGAGGCGTTTTCGAAGGCGGCGATGACGCGCTTCGGGAGCGGATGGGCCTGGCTCTGTGCGAACAAGGACGGCAAGCTGGTTGTGACCAGCACGGCAAATCAAGACAATCCGCTTTCAGAAGGCTTGGCTCCTCTGCTTGGGCTGGATGTCTGGGAACATGCCTATTACCTGAACTACCAGAACCGTCGAGCCGATTACGTCGCCGCTTGGTTCAACGTGGTCAAATGGGACGCCGTTTCCTACAACTTCACAATGATGAAGGTGGAAGCGAGCGTAGATCAGGTTGCCGATTGGGTAGAAGATCAGTGGGACAAGCTCCAGAAGGGCTGGAAGGACCTGTTTGATTGATCGATATTCGAATTGCATGAATTACCTGAATTTCAAGAATAATGTTGTGAGGGCACGATCCATTGTGCCCTTACATTTTTATTTCATATCCCTCAAACCTGATAATTGGTTTGGGGTGTGCAAAAAAATGTCCCGACGTGTTTGATGGCCAGTGTCAATCGAAATGACCTAGGTTGCATCATAAACCCTGTAGGGGCACAAGGCCTTGTGCCCCTACACATAAATTTCATATCCAATGTACCGTCTGAAGATTGGAATAAAAAATCCCCGATGTAATTTTTGCGTCGCCTGTCCATAATTACGGCCTAGGTGAAATAATGAATCCCGTTGGGGCACTGCGCCGCCGTGCCCCAACATTGTTGTACAATGTTCCATCCTATAGGCATCTAGACGATCAATATGGATAGTCTTTGATTGGGGCACATGGCCATGTGCCCGTACATTTTCAGATTTTACATCTGCCTCTCGAAGCGTACCATCGAA
>CBDVCG010000333.1:0-3357 GCA_965372425.1 uncultured Anaerolineales bacterium | reverse complement strand
CTTGGTCGAAGTGTAAGCGTAAGCCCCGCCATCCTGAATGAGATCGCACTCGGCAGCGACGATATTACCGTCCCGAGTTGCTCCCCATTTCGCCCGGATGATAAAGGGGTGACGCTTATGATGTCCGATGATCGATTCTTCTCGTGACCAGATTATCTTCACTGGGCGATCGATCCCGCGTTGGCTCAACCTCCAGACAGCCAGGGCGAGGACGATCTGAACAGACATGTCCTCACGCCCACCAAACGCGCCGCCGATAGCAGGATATATGACTCGGACCTGATCTTCAGGCAGTCCAAGCGAATGGGCGATTTGCTCGCGATCCTCGTGCGTCCACTGTCCGGCCACTTCAACCGTTACGCGCCCGTCCTCATCGATATAGGCGATCCCTGCCTCGGGCTGAAGGTAAGCATGCTCCTGAGCCGGAGTGCGATATTCATGCTCAATGACTACGTCTGCCTTGTCGAATCCTTCTTCAACATCCCCTTTGCGGATGCGGTAATGGCAAAAGACGTTCGACACTCTTTCAGGGTGAACGCGGATTGAGCTGTCCCCAACTGCTTCTATGGGATCGAGGACGATGGGTAGATCCTCAAAGGTCACGTCAATGAGATCGACAGCTTCAGCCGCAACTTCCTCGCTTTCTGCCACGACAGCCGCGATCTGATCTCCGATAAATCGCACATGATCTGTGTAGGGTTTTTCCGACCCCGGGCCACAAAGCACGGGTTGGTCCGGCATGATGAGGCCGTATTCGTTCACCGGGACATCCCTGGCCGTAAACACCGCCACGACGCCCGGATGCGCCTCGGCTGCCGACGTATCCAGCTCTGTGATACGGGCATGCGGACGCTGGGCAAAGCGAATCTTCATGTAGAGTTGGTTGGGACGTGAAATGTCTCCAGGAAAAAGTGTTGTGCCGCGAACTTTCCCCTCTGCGTCCAATCGATTCACGGATTTTCCAAGTACAGGCATGCAACTTACCTCAATATATTACGTTCAAGAATCCACAGAATCGCTTATGTACAAATCTAATCCGTATTCATGCGGTCCGCGTGGTTTCAAGCCGTAAAATTCGTCGCAAGATCGCAATGCTTATCGCATAAGTGGGGTCCATGCCAAAGTATGAGAGCGATCCCGCGCCTAGATTCTTGCCTTCGGTGAGCGGTGTGTCGGAAGCATAGTGAAGAATACCCAGATCGAAGGACAAGCCGTGCATATCCACGATTTCGTTGTTTGGGTGTCTTTTCGGACGATACGTCTCGTATACCGCCGATAGATAAGATCCGGATTCCATCTCAATATCCGTGTACCCTTCGCGGTAGAAAACGTCCATATAACGTGGGGTTTGCAGGAACGTGCCTCGCACGCTGACCGCCTTCTGATTATCGAGAACTGTCCCGTAGACCAGGTGATCCCGAACGTCGATCGCACTAAAGCAGTTGTCGAAGAGATAGGTGTTCTGGGATTGCTCATCGTGAACTACCGAGGGGATAGTGACATCGCCGATGACGCCATTCAATGTCGCAGCTTTCCCCATGATGTATACCCCTCGTAATTCTCCAACCCTTGATGCCAGATGAGAGAGGATGAGGTAAGCTGCCTCTCCAAGCGGGTAATCGATATTAAGCACCACGGCATCGCTCTTGGCGAGCTTCTTAAAATCCGATTGCCGTAGGCGAGGGTCCACATACTCGGGATGGATATTCTTCACTTCGATCAATTGGGCTTCCACGTCGAATGCGTGCACGCTTTGGACACGTGAGATGCCGGCTTTCTTCTCGTCATCCCGTCTTGCGGAGACAAGTTCCTGGCCTTGGGGTGTGGCCAGATACTTTTTTAATGCGTAGTAAAGAAAATTCTCCCGGTTCGAGGGCACATGACGAGATTCGATATCACGCCACTCGTCCAGGAGTTCGCCACATTCAGGCTGTCGAATGAAATCCAGAAGCAAAGATTCATGCCGGAGCGCAAACCCGCTCAGCAGATTCACGATGCTATGCGCATTCCCGGAAACAAAATACACCGGGCGTTCGAGAATAGAGGGCAGGTTCTTCTCAATATCTCCCCACCAATTCCCCGTCGCACGGCGATACTCACTGAGGGTTCCCCCAAGAAGCTGAACTCGAAAATCTTTCGGTTTCTCAGAGATTCTCTGCATGATCATCCAGAAATTTTCCCCCCAGACGATGAGAAGCCGTTCGAGTTCCTCCTGGTCAATGCCGATACCGTGCGCCAGAACAACGATGCCCTCTTCGGATTCGACTGGGTTATTAAGGAACTCTCGAATCTGCTCACCCTGCATCATACGATGCAGCGTATTCCACTCTATCTGGTATGCAGTCAGCAATGGGACCATGTCATCGATGTCGGACCGGCTGGCAATATAACATGCCAATGTGTCGACACCATCGAAAAAACTACGTCGTCGTCGCGCGACCGCGTTAGCTGGTTCCCAGGTTTCCACCTGGGGAAATCCACGTCGCTTGAAAGTCGTGGGACCCTGTCCCAAGACGATCCGTTCCACCTCGACGATTTGCGGCGGCAAACGCAGGGAGCTGTAGATAAGTGCTGAAGTGTCAGGCAGCGCCCCACGAGCACCGGAGTGCAGGGACGAGCCCATATTCGCATGGACTTCTTCAAGCGTGCGGATGCGAACATCGGTCGTTGAGCGGAGAAGAGAATAATAAGTTCGAATGTAGAGCTCGATCTCTTCCGAGCCCGTTCTCGGTACGGTGCGATCCACGATGTTATCTCTTATTCTTCCAGCGGCGGGCTTTCCTCCTGCTTGGAGGACCCACATCCATCTCCTTCGGTTGAATAGGAAATGCGATGGAGTAGATGGACGTCATAATCCCAAAACTAAATATCATCAGCAAGAAAGTGATGGTTAAGCGAACCAGTATGCCTCTACCGATATATCGATCGATGAGGGGATGAATTTGTGGATTGTAGGCTTCGGCCGGGATGAAGATCCAGTTCTGGATAGAGTTTTCTCGAATGAACCATGTGGCGAGGAGATATCCAAACACCACGATGAAAACTATGATGAGGCAGCCAACCCCACGCCAGATAGGATCCAACTTCTTCCTTTTCTCGCGATCATCATCAAGCCCGGCGAATCTATAGGTGTCTCTCCCCATGGCATCCTCTCTTTCGTCCCCTGCGTCGTGTGATGCGTGCTGTTTGCCGCCCGATGGGTTGCTTCATTCCATCTTCACTCGTGCTAGCATATAGAGTTTATCTCTCTCCAGATTCTGCTGCCATCTCGATGGCATGGATAATTTTGTAGTATCCCGTGCATCTACATAGATTGCCGCTGATGGCCTGCTGAATGTCGAAGAGGGCGGGCGTGGT
>CBDVCG010000332.1:0-3367 GCA_965372425.1 uncultured Anaerolineales bacterium | reverse complement strand
AGATACCGATGCTTTCACCCGCCGCTACGTCAAAGGTATTGTGACGCAGGATCTTACGCCCGGGCACATAGCTAAAATCGACATCTTCACATTGGATGCGACCGCCTTTAAATTCGAATTCACTGGCGTCTGGTGCATCTTTAACGGTTGGCGTTTCATCGATGATGCTGAAGACGCGCCGTCCCCCGGCGGCTGCGTTCAAGGTGGTGCTGGTCAGGTTGGCGATCTCGGATAGCGGTTTGGTACAGAGGGCGGAAACCAGGGGTCTCGACCACCAATTCAACTGATTAAAACACTCACTTTGAAACGAATATAAAAAAAATAAGAGCCAGGCTGAAAACAGCCTGGTTCTTATTAGGCGTCATTACTCAGCAGCCTCGGGGAGTTCCATCTCCTCCGGCACTGCTTCGACCTTTTCTGGATCATCCGTCAGTTTCTCGACCTCGTCGAGATGATCGTCGACGATTTCGGAAACGACCACTTCGCCCTTGAAGTCGTTGGCAGCCATACGATCGCGCAAGGTCTCCCAATCGGCTTCCTCGATCAGAACCGCCAGCGCTGACTCTTCCGTGGACATGTCATCGCCCAGTTCTTTCAGCAGCTTATTCTTGATGCCGCGGTCGAACATTGAGAAGGCGGTGCCCAATGCCGCGCCGGCAACGATCCAGCCCGCGGGTCCAAACAAGATGGCGAAGAGCACGCCGATCAAACCGCCCTTGAGAAAACCCTTCCCGGCGGGATCATCCTTGGTCTGGTGAAGCTTGATCTTTCCCTTTTCGGTTTTTGTGATCGCCACGGCGTCCTTCAGCTTGACGACCTTTTCCTTCGCCAGGCCAACGACGGCGGCCAGTGCGGCTTCCGCGGTTTCCTTCTGGGGATATTTCACAACGATGAAGCTATACTTTTCTGACATACGAATCTCCTTAATAAAAAATATTTATGGAAATTTGCTCCACGGTTTTCTAGCAGGTCCGTTTTATAGCGACCTCCCCCAAATTATACCCTGAGTTTTTCAATAGAGACTGAATTTATTCGAGCATCTCTTGGAACTTCCTCTAGAGCCACAGGAAAGATGGACATCACCCTCTACCATTTGAATTATTTAGAGTACGACCCGGGATTCCATGCGCTTCTAGGGACTTCCTTGTTCCATTCGTGACGCCATTGAAGGTGAGTGAGACGTCCAGCCAAGAACCTAAAAGCTCCCCGCGATCGGTAAAGTAATCAAGTTGTATACACCAAAGACCAGCAACATGATACCGATCCCCAACAGCACCCAGCGGATGGGCTGCCAGTCGAAGCGGGTGGCGATACCGGCGAAGAACAGTACGGTCGCCAGCAGCACCGTGCTGAAGGCATAATCATCGCTTGTCTGGTTCGCCCGTTCTCCCTCGGCGAACAAAGCGCTCGCCTCTTCTTCTAATTCAATCGCCTCTTGCTTCGAGGCGATCTGATACTCCTCCATGAGGAAGGGTTGAGAGGGTGCATCCGGGTTGTTGACGGGATCAGTCGCAACCCAGGCCTCGAAGGCTGGGAAGAACTCATCTCGGAAACGGTTCTCATAGAAGTCTAACAATTTCTCATTTTCTGCGACGAATGCATCCACCCAACCCTCGAAAAGGATGACGTCAATTGTGATCAACTGCCCCGCCAAAGTAGAAGCGCGCGTCGATTCGACCCGTAGGGAGGAAGCCTTGCTGAATTGTATCGACTGAATGCCCCCCCACTGCGCGGATTGAAACCCGCTCCAGGCGGTGCCGATGGCGACCGCGGCGAGTAAAACCGCCGAGAGGATTTCACTCCACTGCTGGCCGATTGTTTTTCGGATCGCTTGGAATTGTGCTTCGACCTCTCCCGTTACGCCTGTTTGTTCATCTGTACTTGTCATCATTCAGCTCCATGGATGGAGAGAACCATCATCGTATATCGCACATCATCATTCGATCATCGACGAGGATCCTCGGTGGAGAAACTGTGAAATGAGCTATTCCTCTTTGGTGGATTCAGATTCAGATTCCCTGATTCGTGACGACCAGGCGCGCATACCTACGAACAACGAGAGAGCCGCAATCGGAAAGGCAATTCCCACGCCATACTCTAATAAACCAGAAAGATCACGCGTATATACAACCGTCAGGAAATTTATCGCTAGCACGACGATGGTCACACCGATGAGATTCATCTCCAGATCCTCCGTGCTGTCGATCTTCAGCCAGCCGTGGAATTCAACTTCATCAATGAATAACTGATAAAGACCTACCGCGGTGATGTAAAGTACGGTGCCGATCAAGAACGTATGCACATGTTCCACAACCTGGATGACAAACGGGAGTTCATCCCCGTGTGGCTCGACATACGTTCCTGAGATAAATTCAATGAGTGACGTAACAATCAGGCTGATAAGCTGGAACCCCCCAAAAACGAAGAAGACACCGGCGGCGAGCGCCAGACCCAGGATTGGCACAATGACAAGGAACCGGGTAGCCGATAAGAAACGCGACATTTTTGATATCCCTCCTACGAACGATTTTTAAAATCTGCCCCTATTCTAACTAGGAGTGTGGGTTTTCATCAAGGAGGACGTCCTCCTCTTTTGGTGTGCCCCCCAGATCCCAGTGCCGTTGTGTTCGAACGATATCGAACATCATTAACAGCAAGATCACTCCATTGAGCACATAAAATATTGTAATCAATTTCGTGAGCGGTGTCGTCGGCGCAAAATCCCCATAACCGATCGTCGTCAGGGTGATGACGACGAAGTAAAACGAATCGATCCATGACCAACCTTCCAACCAGTGATACAAAGATGCTCCGAATGCGATCATGAAAAATGCATAAAAAAAGATCGGGCGCGTTCTCCGGTCGAAAAGCAGATCGAGGAAAAAGGTTTTTCGCAGCGGGATATACCTCGTGATGTTCCGTTTGCTCATTATGCCTTCCCTTCTATATGATAGTAAGTTATGCAATTGTATAAGGTTAACGTTCCTGGAGGGAGCGGGGGACAGTGGTGCGAGCATCCTGTAGAAACTGGGCGTACTATCCCTCACTGTACCCAACCCGCACCTTCATGTATGAGCAGGAACCTCCCGAATGTAGAAAACCTCCCGCAGGTTCCAAACCTGCGGGAGGTTAGATCCAAGGTATGTCGGACAAATGAGTGATCTTGGGTACATATAAATCTACCCTCACCCCAACCCCTCTCCCTGAAAAAGGAGAGGGGCTTATGTGTGCCGATTTGAGACCGAGGATTGTTCCTCTTCCCGCTGGGAGTACCCGTTGGGATGAGGACGGAGTTTCAGCTCTGGACGAAGCCTTGCCAAATTGTTATTAGTGGAGGCGTTCGCATCGGCTCATCTCAATCTTCATC
>CBDVCG010000331.1:0-3381 GCA_965372425.1 uncultured Anaerolineales bacterium | reverse complement strand
CATCGATCCAAATTCTCGAGCGCGGCAGTGACCTGTGCATCACTAGGACCTGGTTGATACCTCAAGTCAAGGACTTCGAGAGCTTTATCGGGTATTTGCTCATCCTCGGAATCCCCAAGCCATGCCGCGAACCCTGCATCCTCGATCCCGTTCCGTTCCAAATCCGCGCTCATAATCCTCCACCAATCCTCCGTCGATTAGGTTTGAACATCTTCCTGAGCTTTTTCAATCCCTGGTACACGTTAGCCCGGGCTGAGCTCTCGTTTCCCCCGATGATGGCCGCTATTTCCTCATAGGACAGCGCCTGGTATTTTCGTAAAATCAACGCACTTTTCTGTTTCTCGGGTAAGGCATCCACCGCCCTGGCAACCTGCTCCAGGGTATTACGCTGTTCAATCGCTTCATCCAGGGATGATCCCAACACGCCGTCCAGACCCTCGTGTAAATCCACCTGACGACGCTTCTTTTTTAACGATGTGAGACCCGAATTGGTCGCTATTTTATAGAGCCATGCGCGGTAATTGGAATCAGGTCGAAGCCGATAGTAGGCTTGGAAGGCTCTCAGATAGGTGTCCTGAAGACAATCTTCGGCATCTTCGACGGATCCATCGAAAAGCCTCCATAAATACGCGTAGATTTCCCCACCGTAGGTCTCAACGAGGTGCTCAAATTCAGGGTGATTTGGTGGCCCGTTCGATGCAGATTGTTTCATCAATTAATATAACCACGAAACCCTGGATTTGTGAAAAAAGAATTCAGAGGCTCAGACACTCTCAATGATTTCCCACAAACGGAAATGGACCCTTCTCGGGTCCATTTAAACGATGCGGTTGCGGACCCCATCACTGATTCATCTCCCATACGATGCGCAAGCCGTCCAGTGAGAGCCAGGGGGCAAGAATTTCCAGGACATCCGTCTCTTTGGCGATGACCTCAGCCAACCCACCCGTCCCAATAACGTTCATGTCCGACCCCAACTCAGTCCGAAACCGAGCCACCATGCCTTCCACCAATGCGACGTAACCAAACAACAATCCGGATTGAATTGCATGAACGGTGTTGCTTCCGATCACACTGGGTGGGCGATTTAGATCGACACGAGGCAGCTTTGATGTTCGTTGAAATAACGCATCGGCTGCAATGCCAATTCCTGGCGCAATCGCGCCTCCCAGGTATTCGCCCTCAGCGGATATGGCGTCAAACGTCGTCGCCGTCCCAAAGTCAACCACACATGCGGGACCGCCGTAGAGCTCGAGCACGGCTACCGCATCGACCACCCGGTCCGCGCCGAGCGCGTGTTTGGGATTTTCATAGCGGATCTTCAAACCTGTCTTTACACCGGCATCGACCACAAATGGGTCCAGGTCAAGGTAGGTTTTACAGGCTTTGCTAAATCGGCTGGTCAGGGGCGGCACGACAGAAGCCAGGGCGACATGTGCCACCTCCTTACTCGAAAAGCCCGCCTGCTCGACCAAACTCAGGATCTGCAATCCGTATTCGTCAGGCATGCGATCGTGATCTGTAGCCAGACGCCAGGCTCGCAGCATCTCCCTCTCTCGATACAGTCCCAGTGTGATGTTGGTGTTTCCAATGTCTATGGTCAGGAGCATGGATATATCTCCAATCTTCTGTTGATAAAAAAACCGTCAGATTACGATGTCCATGATGCTCTTCCAAGGATGATGTTATCGATCAGGCGCGTATCCCCGAAGAAGACGGCCATCGACAGTAAAGCGTTGGATATCTTTCCGTGGAGTTCTTTCAGCGTCTCTGGATCAGCCACAGAAACATATTGGGTTCGGGCAAGCGGCTCAGACGCGAGCATCTCGAACATGTGCGCTCTCAGGGTCTCCGCCTCTCGCTCGCCGGTATCATAATCATCGGCTGCTGAGGAAAGCGCGCGGTGAAGGATCCCGGCCGCCGCCCGTTCTTCGGATGAGAGGTAGCTGTTCCGGCTCGAAAGCGCCAACCCGTCGGATTCTCGTACAGTTGGACAAATCACAATCTTCAGCGGATATCGCAGGTCTTCCACCATGCGATGGATCACGACGGCTTGCTGGGCATCCTTCTGCCCAAAGTAGGCTCGATGAGGCTGGAAGGCGTTGAATAATTTAGCAACGACGGTGGTGACCCCGCGAAAATGACCCGGACGACGCTCTCCTTCGAGCGGCTGCGTGAGATCTTCGATCTGCACCCACGTAGGCGCACCAGGAGGATAGAGTTCCTCCACAGGGGGCGCCCATAGGAGGTCGACGCCCTCACGCTCAAGGCATGCGATATCAGCATCCAGATCGCGTGGGTAGTCGTCTAAATCCTCGTCCGGGCGAAATTGGGTTGGATTGACGAAGATACTCACACCTACGGCGGCACATTCTCCCCTTGCTCTGCGGACCAATGACAGGTGCCCTTCATGGAGGAAGCCCATCGTGGGCACAAGCCCAAAGGGCGCGGCAAAGTCGTTTCTCGATTCACACAGTTCCTCAAATGTCGTGACAACCTGCATTATGCCTCCACCCTGCGCTGTTCCACTCTTGCTCGAACCAGCTGCCATAGAGTCCATGATATCGGCGCTGGGACACCCAGTCGTTCGCCTTCCTTCCAGATTGCACCCGAGATGGCATCAATCTCTGTGGGTGCACCTCTTCGGATGTCCTGGAGCATGGACGAGATATTTGCAGCCGTCGCAATGGCTACCTCCTCAACCGCACCTGCCGGGTCTGTGAAGGGCAACCCGATGTCAAGCGCCCGAGCGACGTTGGCAGCTTCCTGTGCGGCTGCATGCATCAGCGTGGTCGCCGCTTGCGATTTAATGAGCTCGCCGTTCGGGACCTCTAAAAGCGCGGTCAGCGGGTTAATCCCTGCATTAATAGTGAGCTTCCCCCACACGAGTCCCTCCACATTTTCAGTGACATGGATCTTGAACCCCGCTTGCTTGAACAGCTCCACCCATCCACCGATTCGCTGATGATGTGCAATGTGCGTGGGACCTTCACCCCCAACACGGACGCTGCCCGGCGCCTCGAGCGTGGCGCCCATGGTTGTGACGCCCTGTGCGATGCGGTCATAACCCAGTACATCGCCGAGGTTCTCGAAATTGCCAAGTCCATTCTGAAGTGTGAGCGCAAGACCCTCCCCCGGGAGGAACGAAGCTACCTGTCCTGCGGCTCGACCCGTTTGCCAGGATTTGACCAGAATGAGCGCCTTGGATATCCCCTCACATTCCGAGGGATCCGAAGTTGCGTGCACCTGAACGGGCTCCACAGGTCCATCGGGAGATATCAAACGTACGCCCGACTTTCTAATGACCTCCAATCCCTCCTGCCATGTTCCAAGCATGGTGATGGCTGTGTGGGGCGCGAGGCGGGCGGCAAACAAACATGC
>CBDVCG010000330.1:0-3383 GCA_965372425.1 uncultured Anaerolineales bacterium | reverse complement strand
CTTGAAGCTGCGAAATTGGCCAATGCAGACCAATTTATATCTCGTTTACCGCAAGGCTATGAGACAGAAGTTTCCGAACAAGGCAGCAATTTCAGTGAAGGTCAGCGGCAGCTTTTGGCTATCGCTCGTGCCGTGTTAGCCGATCCCGCGATTTTGATCCTCGACGAAGCGACCAGCAGCGTTGACACAAGGACGGAAATGCAGATTCAGGATGCCTTGCTACGTTTGATGGAAGGACGGACGGCGTTTGTAATCGCTCACCGGTTGAGCACCATCCGGGAAGCGGATCAAGTGTTGGTGATTCACGATCACCGTATTATTGAGCGTGGGACCCACGAAGAACTGATTGATCAGGGTGGGTTTTATAACAATCTCTATATGAGTCAGTACCGACGAGCGCAACAGCTCGTGGCAAGTTGATGTGAGAATTAATCAGTTGCCTATCTCATTTTTGAGGCGATACCATGAGGTCAGTCTTCGATAAACGACGTCTTGGTCATACAGATTTAGAAGTGTCGCCCATTGGTCTAGGCGTGATGCAGTTTGCGGGCGGCAGTGGGATGTTTGGGATGATGTTTCCTGAAACATCACAGGAAGATAAGAACCTGATCATCTCCTCCGCAATTAAGGGCGGCATCAATTGGTTCGACACTGCTGAGATATATGGACGCGGCAATTCCGAGCGGGGGTTACGGGATGCCTTGTTGCATGCGGGTATTAAGGATGAGGATGTCATCATCGGGACAAAGTGGTTTCCGATGTTCAGGACAGCCAGGAACATTCCTCGCACGATCGAAGATCGCCTTCGGTACCTATCGGGCTTCACGATCGATCTCTACATGGTCCACCAACCATGGGGTTTCTCTTCTCCCGAGTCGGAGATGGATGCCATGGCGGATCTTGTCGCAGATGGGAAAATCCGATCAATCGGGGTCAGCAATTTTAATATTGATCAGATGCAGCGTGCCCAGACCGCGCTCGAGAAGAGGGGTTTGCCTCTGGCGGTGAATCAGGTGCAGTACAGTCTGCTCCATCGGAACATCGAATCAAATGGCCTGCTTGAGGCGGCTAAGTCCATGAACGTGACGATTGTGGCCTGGTCCCCACTCGGCTCAGGGATACTGTCCGGAAACTTTCACAAAAATCCTGAACTTCTCGATCGAACACCGGTCGGGCGCCGATTTCGTCTTCGCCGTCAGCTTGATCGCACTGCTCCGTTGATTGAGGCGCAGCAAGAAATCACTGAAAAACATGATGCCACACCAGCCCAGGTCGCCCTAAATTGGCTGCTGAATGCGCATGGAGACGCTGTTGTTGCCATACCTGGAGCCTCAAAAGTGACTCAAGCCGTTCAGAACGCCGGAGCGATGAATTTCAGACTTACAGAAGAAGAGATGGTTCGACTCGATACGCTGTCAAAAGAAATTCTCCAATAATCATCCCTTGCGAGATGTCAAAATAATAATTCTCTTCTTTTAGATCAATTAAATTTGTTCGTCCGTCCTGGATTGCAGTTCTTGGATCTGACCTGCATCGCATTATTTTTAATCCATCCGTCCTTGAGACATCGAGCAAGCTTGGTCTCTGACCAATTCCACGCGAAAATGAGTGTCCACATCGATACGAAGGCTGATGGGAGAGGTTGAATGTCGATCGCTATGAAGGGCGTACCTGATTTTAGTGAAGATCAAACCACCTCTGGCATTTACGAGTGAGGATGCTTCGTTCTTGAGCGCCACACTTGACGAAGTGCTTCAAGAAATAGTCATATAAGTGAACTAATATAATCAATAGGGCTTCTCATAAGTCAATCGATGTGCATGGAGAGAAGAGCGTGGATGAAGGCAAGGGCGAGAAGGTCATCATCACTGCGGCTATCGTGGGATCGAGACCAACAAAAGAAATGAACCCAGCGGTTCCATATACACCGGAGGAAATAGCTGAATCGGCGCTGGAATGCTGGAGAGATGGAGCGGCGATCGCACACATTCATGTCCGGGAACCATCGACCGGTCTCCCTTCTTCTGACATCGATCTCCAACGCGAGGTTGTGGAGCGCATTCGGGCTGAATCAGACATGCTCATTAATCTTTCAACAAGCGGCTACCACCTTGAAGGGGATTACGTCATCGATGAACGACTTAGGCCGCTTCAACTCAGCCCCGAACTATGTTCTCTGGATATTGGGTCGGTCAATTTTATTGATGGGACATTTGTGAATCCGCCGGCATGGGGGAGAATTGCTGCGGAAACAATGAGGGCGAGCTGGATCAAGCCTGAGATTGAAGTATTTGAATTGGGACATATAGCACAAGCTTGTGATTGGATAGACGAAGAGCTGTTCCTGATGCCACCGTATTTCCAGCTCTGCATGGGTGTTAAGTGGGGTGTCCCAGCAGAAACCGAGAACCTGCAATTCATGGTTAAAATGCTTCCAGACATCGCTGTGTGGTCGGTGCTTGGGGTAGGAAAGCGACAGCTCCCGATGATTGAGTGGAGTCTCGCACATGGTGGACATATCCGGGTTGGATTTGAAGACAATCTCTACATTCGTAGAGGTGAGCTTGCGGAGAGTAATGCCGAGCTAGTTAGGATAGCCGTGGAGCTTACAAACAAGCACAACCGGAATGTAGCTAATCCCGAAGAAGCAAAAAGAATTTTGGGCATACCCGAATAACTGGAAATGTCGATGATCATCACATATGGTTCTCGAATCAATGCCGGATGAGAACAGGCTCTTTGAACGCAATGGAAATCGGATCAGTCGATGGATAAAGTACCTAGCTGGTGGCCGATTGTTCTCATGACACTGGCGGCGACGCGGCCAGTATCATGGGTCCTCGCCCGAGTTCTCCCATACCTTGATCGAATTGTGCTGAATCTCACCCGAAACCGTCAAACTGCAACACGAATGCTGACCGGCCTGCCGGCGCTCACGATCACGACACGTGGCGCAAGAACCAACAGGATGTACCGAACACCACTGCTGTCCCTTCAAGAAGGGGAGAATTACCTTCTAGTTGCAACCAATTTTGGCCAGCGTGAAAACCCGGGATGGTACTACAACATTCTGGCCAATCCTGAAATTGAGGTTACTTTTGATGGAGAAACATCAAGGTACTTCGGAGCCGAGGTAAAGGGGCTCGATTGGCGGGCTTATTGGGAGAAGGCGGTCGCGCATTACCCTGGCTATTCGAACTACCAGCGCCGTGCAGCGGGTCGGAGGATCCCCATCATCATTCTTTCTCCGATTGACCGAACGGTGGATGAAGAATCGGGATGATGTGCATCTAACATGACGGCTCAGAAATAGCGGAACGCTGCAGAATCACGATCCGCTCAGCGCACTTCGCGCTTTCTCGAAGTCGTCAACTCCGATGACG
>CBDVCG010000329.1:0-3383 GCA_965372425.1 uncultured Anaerolineales bacterium | reverse complement strand
CGCTATAAAAAAAACCCTCTCCATTTTTAGGGAGATGGGTTGGGATGAGGGTATGTGTATTCGCGAGATCATGGACACAATGAAGGATTTGTCTATTTTCCTCCCTTTTTAAGATTGCCCATTTAAATAAATTGACTCAAGTTCACGATGGACGCTTTGCTATTTTCATTCCTGCGATGTCCTCCCAGGCGAGAACCCGCATGCGTATCCAGGTGGCATCATCCTGGATCCTTTCCACAAAATCCATCCAACCGACTTGAGCCGATTTCCATCCGGCTCGCGGCAAGATCAGCCAGAGGTGGGGACGAAGTTTCAGTCGCCTGGCCAAGCCTAACCCAACAAGCAGCGTTCTTGCGAGCTGATAATGCGTGGCACATGACGGGGTTGTGGATTCGGGCTCCGGGCGAGGACCGAAGTCAAGTACGTCCTCGAAAGAGGGAGAATCTTCCCCCCAATATCGGCAGCTCTGATCCGCTGCACTGTGGATTTCAGGGCACATATTCTTACCATAGCGAGAGCAGCGCCCTAAGCTGCTCATCCTTTTTGCCTCTACCAACACCATGTCATGCTCTCCTACCAGAAACAAATCCACTTCCGTCTTTGGTCCCGGACCATCTACCTCGAGAAGCGCATCGTCCAACCCTGGGAGTCGCTGACCATCCAGGCCGTAACCCCAGAAGTACGGTGTCAGATAGCCATCCGAATTGAGGGGTTCAACTCTTGTGCCGGATAAAGGACGGAGCGTGAGGAAACGATCCAAGTACATGCCGTCCTGCGTCAGCGGGTAAATCGTGTTCCATAGCAAAGCATTCTCCGATGTTTCGGATAAAAAATTCAAGATGAGATCTTCTGGAAGAACCGAAAAGATACCCTCGTCACGACCCACGAGAATGCGCTTCGGTAGAGGTCTTTTGCTCATTCTATTTACCCAGCGACCACGCTCATCATCCACAAGAATATGGTGGAGGGGACACTCACGGATCCAGAATCTCGAATCAAGTTACGCGATATGAAACCGCCCCGCAGTCTTGTAACCTGCAGGGCGTTTTCAAATTCCACGAGCAGCTTTGGCTCATGATACAGAACCACACGCTCAAGTTGCCCTTAGTTGTTAGATTTACGCTCGATCACCTGATGGAAAACTTCGAGAAAATCCCGGAGACGATCAGGTGAATCCAATTCAATACGATAGGCTGGGCGACCAGTCTCCACAAGCGCTTGAATATCTCCTACAGCTTGTGCACGCTCGAGGGCGCCAAAGGTGTATGCCTTTCCCGGGATCTCGATGTCCTTTTTCGGCGCAGAGGTGATGAACAGATAAACCGCCTGGTCCGGCCCGCCTTTGTATAACTGACCAGTCGAGTGCAGGTATCTCGGTCCGAATCCGGAAACTGTGGCGACTCCAAGACGATCGCGCATCGATTTACGAAGCTTGGATATCTTGTTGGATGTCGGGGCATCCTGCCGTAAGTAAGTCAGGATGCCGAGCATGCCATAGGCTTCCGCCTCGTCCAGGATTCCTGCGATCACATCCTCAGCCGATACCAGATCGCTCCCTGAAGGATTTTTATTGCCATAGAGACGCCAACCGTCTCCTTCCCAGAGCAGGTTGGATTGAGGGATGGCGCCTGATTTTTCATATTTCGCAAGAAGGTCTCCAGTGCGGTTCTTCGCACTTTGAACATCGGGTTGATCGAAGGCATTCACCCCGATCATGTGACAGGCAACTGCCGTTCCAAACTCCCACTTAAAGAAAGCTTTGCCAAAACCAGCGGCATCGGCTGTCATCTCGATAACCGCGACAGGAATGCCGGCTCGGATCCATCCTCGCATCTTGCGATCGAGCTCGCCCCCCTCCCGCAGGTAGATCATCAATCGGTCTTCTCCATATACTTTTGCAGAGCCGGGTGCTTCGCCTACGATGGGCGTGAGCCCTTTGCCCTCTTTTCCGCTGCTCTCGGCGACAAGCTGCTCGATCCAGTCTGCAAATGGCTCAAGATCCTTGTCAGCGACGATGGTGAGCTTCTCTCGATGATTGAGCCCTGCGGACCCGAGTACGGCCCCGAGGTGTAGTCCCGGATTACGGGGCGCCTCGTTATTCGGACCACAAGCCCGGGCCATGCTCCCCCCTCCAGAGACCAGGGCATGAACATCAATCCCCATCAGCGCTGCCGGTACTAAACCGAAGTGGGTCAGCGCCGAATAGCGACCACCTACATTTGAAGGTGATGAAAAAACCCGACGAAAGTTCCGCTCCTTGGCGATTTGTTCTAACTTGGATCCCGGGTCCGTAATAGCAATGAAATGTCCACCAGCCTTATTGCCTCGCCTTTTCTTCGTCCTAGCCCAGAAGTATTCCATGAGCACAAGAGGTTCGATCGTTGAACCAGATTTACTCCCCACAATGAAGAGCGTCGAAGAAACCGGCGCCTTCCGCGTAATCGCCGCGATCGCAGCCGGATCGGTCGAATCCAGGACGTAGAACTCCAATTCATCCCCCTTGTTAAGGGTGCGCCGGAAGACATCGGAAGCTAGTGACGAGCCTCCCATACCAAGAAGGACCGCGTTAGTGATGCCATCCTCAAGGACCTCCTCGCGGAAAGCTATCAAATCTGCAAGATCTGGCGCCATTTGCCCTGGCAGCGTCAGCCAACCCAGCCTCTGGCTCACTTCTTCAGCGGCTCCCTTATTCTCTGTCCACAGGGAGGTATCCTCTTGCCAGAGCCGGCGACCTACCTCATCCCGGTCCAGCGAGGAAAGGTCTTGTTCGACACCCGCCTGAAGTGGTCCGAGTTCTTTCTGCACAGCTCGTGAGCGTTTTCGCAGAGTTGAGAGGAGCGATTTGAAGGAATCTGCAAACTTGGACACGCCCTCCCTCTCGAGTTGATCGGTGACTGCTGCCATTGAAATACCGACAGCTTCAATCGCCCCGATTTGCGCTCGGGAAGCGGAAAGATTTTCAGCCAGGACGGACTCGGCTACACCATGGTCCATGAAGGCTTCAATCGTATTCATCGGGACGGTGTTCACCGTGAATGGGCCGATAAGATTGTCGAGGTAATACGTGTCTGGGTAAGCAGGATTCTTCGTGCTTGTCGAAGCCCATAATGGTCGCTGAGCCCTGGCGCCCTTGGCCTTAAGATTCAAGAATCGATCTGATCCGAAAATGGCTTCAAACTGTGCATACGCAAGTTTCACGTTCGCAATGGCTGCCTTACCCAACAACGCCGAGGCTCGATCAGCGTTCGGACCCTCAGCACGGATGATCTCCTCCAACAGCCCATCGACAGCAGTATCGACGCGTGAAACAAAGAATGAGGCCACGGAAGCGATGTGATCGAGCGAGCCGCCTTCGGCGGTGCGTCGTTCAAGCCCTTTGAGGT
>CBDVCG010000328.1:0-3392 GCA_965372425.1 uncultured Anaerolineales bacterium | reverse complement strand
CACCACGGTTCCAGCAAATAAGAATGCGGCCTCTAGGGCGATCAAAGTGATGATGGTTGGCAGAGCCGGTCTGAGCGCATGCCAGAGTAATCGTCGATCTTGTTTTATGCCGCGCGCCCTCGCTGCCAGAATGTAGGGTGATGAGATGCTTTCTTCCAGACTTCCGTGGGCAACTTTTGCAATTGGACCAGCGGAGGCGATGCCAAGCACGAGGGCTGGCAGGAGAATATCTATGGAAGACAGGTTGACGCCTGTGGCGTGATGGAGCCATTGTGCGAAGAGAAGAGCGAGGATGCCCGTGAATGCGACCGGCAGCGCGGTCGCGAGGCTGGAAAGGCTTTCTGAGGAGGGTCCGAGAAAGGTGCGTTTCTTCCAGGCGGCGATTATGCCCAACGCCACACCAAGGAATATCGCGAAAATTAAAGCCGTGATTGCGAGTTCCAATGTCGACGGGAGCTGCTGCAAGATGACATCAAGGACGCTCTGCCGCGTGAAAAGTGAGACTCCAAAGTCCCCGCGTAGCAGGTCTCTGAGGTATTCCAGATACTGGATGAGGAGTGGTGAATCTAAACCGAGTGACCTGCGCAGTTCTTCGGCTTGAGCATTGGAGACCAGCCCCTGGGCGAGCAGGCTTGCGGTTGGATCACCTCCGGCAATCCGAAGGGCGAAGAAGGTGATGGTTACAGCCGCCCAGACGGTTGCTGCGCCTTCGAGCAACCGTTTGAGAACCGTCTTTAGCGAAGTGCCAGGTCGATTAGGTGTGGAAACCATCCTTCTGCAGCGTAGTGTAACCCCTCCACTGCTTCGTTTGCAACGACAAGATTCACATAATCTCGTATTGGCAGAATGAGGGCGTTCTCCTGGATAAGTTTAGATATTTGTGCGTAAATCGCACGGCGTGAGTCAATATCGGAGATTTGTGCCCCTTCAAGCAGCAGGCGATCCAGATCATCATCCACGAACCCATGCCAATTGTAAACGCCATCGCTGGAATAGAATGCGCGCAAGAGATCAGGATCGGTCCCAAAGAAGTTCAGACCGATGGCATGGTAGTCACCCTCAGACTGCATCTCCTTCAGCTGTCCGAATCCGGGCGCAATGTCAAGATGAACTTTTGCCCCCAATGCCTCCCAATCCGCTTTGATAAGCTGAGCAGTCTCTGAATTCGACCCCCATTTAGGCGCGATGATGCGCAGTTCGAGCTGAGCGCCATCCTTGATGCGAATTCGATCTGCGCTCCCTTTCCTCCAGCCAGCCTCATCCAAAAGGTGGGCTGCAGTGTCTGGGTCGAACTCCAACGTTTTCTCTTCCATGTTGAGATCGAAATGATGTGTTGATAATGGACCCTGCGCCAGAGGGGATTGACCCCCAAAAACAGTCTCGATTATTTTTTCTCGATCTACGGCAGCAATCAAAGCCTGACGCACGTGAATATCATCCGTGGGGGATTTCTTTGTGTTGAAAAAGAAATGCAGGGGCTGCCCGGGGATCGGGATTGGGTACAAACTAAATTCACGGTTTTTGGTCAACCGGATGGCATCATGTGCTGGCACTTCCCCGAGGATGTCCACGGCTCCGCTGCTCAGTGCTATTGATCTTGTGGCAGGGTCTTCATAAAAACGAAACTCGATCCGTTCGACCCTGGCTGTCTCTCGTTGGTAGATCTCTGGGGCCCAAGCGTAATCAGGGTTTTTCTCGAGGATGAGTTGTCCGTTTGGCACGTACTCGATGAATTTGTAGGGGCCTGTGCCAACCTGGTGGAACTGATATTCATCAGATCCCCATTCCTCCAACGCCGCAGGCGAAGCCATGCCCAGATACACCTGTGCGAGCGAATTAAGCAAAGGCGCAAAGGGTTCCTCTAACTGAATGACCACAGTAAGTTGGTCCGGAACATCTACGCTTTCTATCGGCCCCAGCATCGACGCAGCTTTTTGAGAGTGATGATCTGGATCGAGGGTGTACTCGAAATTCGCACGAACGGCTTCGGCGTCGAAGGCGGTGCCGTCATGGAACCTGACATCGTCGCGCAGATGAAATGTATACGTTAATCCATCGTCGGATACAGTCCAACTTTCAGCCAATCCCGGAACGAATTCATCCGTCTCCTGATTATAAAAAATCAGGGTGTCGTACACGGAGCTCAATGGGATTCCAAGTTCGGCTGAGGCATTCAGGTGAGGATCGATCCCAGATGGGGAGAGTGTTAGTCCATAGACGAGGGTCTCGGGCTTTACCGAAGGTGGCTGGCACGCTGATAGGCCCACAATAATCAGCAAGATGATGATGAAGATGGCTCGGGAGGGTGTTGAGTTATTCATGCAAGACTCGCCAAAACCATGGCGCCAATCAGCCCAGCATCGTCCCCAAGCTGTGCAGGCTCAATTCGAAGTTCTTGAACGTAGGCGGGATGCATGACGTGGTCTTGAAGGGAAAGGATGATGGGCTCAAAAAGCATATTGCCTAATTGTGCGACACCGCCGCCGAGAATAATCAGTTCGGGGTTGAACGCATGTGTGAGGTCGGCGAGGTGGTGTCCGATCCAATTGCCCGCGTCTTGGATGACACTTAAGGCGAGTTCGTCACCGGAGCCCGCTGCTTCTCCTACCTCCAGCGCGCTAAGATTTCCCTGCATATCCAAAGTTTCCTTCAATATCGAAGGTCCCCCTTGGTTAACGAGCATTTCAGCATTTCGGGCAATCGCAGTCCCGGAGGCCAGGCTTTCAAGATGACCGATCTGACCACAACCGCAGCGAGGTCCCGAAGGATCAATCGTCATATGTCCCAGTTCGCCGGCGAGTCCTCGAGAACCGAGGAGAAGATTGCCGTCGACGATGACGCCACTGCCGATCCCGGTGCTGATCGTGATGTAAATCATGTTTTTCGTGCCCCTGCCCGCACCATGACGCCACTCACCAAGCGCCGCAACATTCGCATCATTTCCGAGTACAACCGGGCACTTAAAGCGGGTGCTGAGCAGGTCTTTCAGGGGCAAGTCGATCCATCCAGGGAGATTCGGAGCTTCTAGAATGACACCTTGGAAGGGATCGAGCGGACCCGGCGCGCCGATGCTGATCATCAAATTCTTAGCGTGAGACGGGATTTCAGACTCAATAGCTTCAAAGAGGCGCGACAGAACCGCATCCGGACCTTCACTTGCATTTGTCGGAACTTTTGATTGCGAATCCGGTGGGGGTTCGGGACGGGGAAAGTATGCCGTTCTGATGTTAGTCCCGCCAAGATCCACGGCGATGATCTGAGACATGGGCGCAGTATACCATTATCCTTTTATGACCTTGGGGCGTCGTTTTAGAGTTTACTAGAACAAGGTTGCCGTGCCATAGCCGTGTATTTATGGGAAAAATACCGAATAACATATAGCTGCAAGGATG
>CBDVCG010000327.1:0-3397 GCA_965372425.1 uncultured Anaerolineales bacterium | reverse complement strand
GAGGACTGTGGTCGAAGCGCCTGGGACGCTATGTATTGGGTCTGATCGGGATGGCCGTGATCTTCTACGGGATGAGGGTACTTTTTCCGAGCGGTGAGGATCTGCTGGCGACCACGCTGCGCTATTTGCGCTATGCAACGGCTGGATTTTGGGGCGCGTACCTCGCCCCACGATTATTCGTGCTTGTGAAGCTGGCGTGAGCTCTGTTTAGGGTGTCGAACTACGGATATCGAAGTTATGAAATAGATCTGTCGTGAGGAGAAAAGCAGATTACTCACCGGACGGGGTTGTTAACCCTATTCGTAACCAGATTCTTGTTGGAGGTTCGCGATTTTGAGCTGAGCGACCGTCTCAAAACCTCGTCAAGGTCGCAGGAGCGCCTCGTGGTACCAGGAGAATTGCCAGGCAACTCTTTTATGTTATTTTGTGGAGCGGAATTTACCATCCACTCGAGAGATATAGTCAGCGTCCCTATCTTTCAGCGCTCATCGTTTGTTCGAATGATATCTTTTATGATCTCCAATTCACCCAGATGCCGTTGGATATGACCGATGCACGGGTACAGCAATTGAACCCAAGTCGGCTGCTCAAACAGATCTCCTGCTTCCTTACGGAGACCTTCAGTCTGATACTCGGGGAATTGAGAAAGGTGCTTTGATATCTCCGGCATCTGGTCCAGGTCCTTATCGACTAGATGCTGCAGCCATGTCGTGATTTCTTGGTCCACCGCATCCGCATAGTCCAGCACATCGGGAACTTTAATAGTGCGGGCGATCTCATCTGCCTCCTGCAGCGTGACGCCTACGCCGTAACCCATGTGTCTAAGAGACTTCCAATCCGACCATCGCTCGCTATGGACAACTTCGGGCACGCCTCGAATCCATGTTTGAACATGCGCATCTAGCGTTCGTGGCATATGCCAGACCGTGTAGCCGATCATGTTCTGCTCAGGAGCGGGCCGTGAAACCATCTCGTCTTCTGCGAAATCCCCAACAATGCCTTGGAAGATCGCAAATATGCTTGCAAATTGTTTCTGAAGAATTGAAATTGAATCCAACGTTATCCTCTCCTCTGCGTATATCTAGGGCTGACTGATTGCCGGACACCCAACGTCCAGCGGTGGCACGAAGATACCTTCGATGAAAAACAGTTAATTATACAACACACCACTTTACAAGCGCCGGAACTTTGAATTTGAAACCAACCCGGCTGGCGAAAACACCCTGAATAATAACTCACATTGCCATCGAACCAAGAAAAAACATCCGTTGTCAGCCGATTGTTAGACACGGCCTGGGTGACCAGCACGGATGATCTACAAAATCAAACCCTGCTTATGCATCTTCAACGTACGAGCTACGGCAAAATAGTCTAAAAAAACCCGCTGCTTGCCCTTACCGGACCTCCTCTAAATTGTGTGGGTGACCAAGCGGAAATAGAGCGACCTGCTCCGCCCGGAGCTGAACCTTCGGGCTCAGAGCTGAAGGACGCTTCGCACCCTCGATCTCAACCCGAAGGGCCAGGGTGGCCTTAGGGCTTAAGCCATGAACTTGACCAGGCGTTCGATCAATGTTTATACGAGGAGCGACAACGACGTATCATGAGCGCAAGCGAAGGACCGCAATGTCCTCCTGAAGATGCGGGAGGGGCGCTGCTTCGACGAACGGTTTTTGTTTACAGTTATTGTTCTCTTAACGTCACTCTTTTTTAAAGGTGTTTCCTAAGAAAGTAGCGTTGATGCCCTGGAGGGAAATCTTGTAGTTCACCAAAAATCTGATAGCCATGTTGTTTATAAAAGTCTGGCACCTGAAAACTGAATGTGTCCAAATATACATTTTTTGCACAAGATTGCCGCGCTTGATCTTCGGCAATCGTCAATAGGCGATGACCGTATCCACGACCACGAAGTTCCTCTTGTACCCACAACAGATCTAGGTAAAACCAATCCCAATATGTTTCGCCTATTACACCTCCTACAATTACTTGGTCAGGCGAGTGAAGAACGAAACATAGGCGTTGAAATTTATTATCACCAACCTGTTGTTTGTTGTACTTACTAATGCCTCCTCCAATGATCCCCCAAGCAGATTCTTCAGGCTTATCAACGTAGACGATGTTATATTCTTCATCCATATGATTTTATTAACCGCCCTTCATGTAAATTTCGATTCGCCACGTCATATCAGAAATTTGTTGACAGGTATTTAAAGGAACAATCTTAGCGGCAACGGGCTAACGACTTTTAGCTGATCGGTTTGGGATTTCCACACCGCTACCCTTTAACTCCTCTCCAATCATACAACAGCACAGCCAAACCCCCACGCTGCCTATGTCCCCGAACGGTTCAATCTAAGGGCTATTTGCATTCGATCTATCCGCATATACTCCCCGAATATTTGGATAAATACTACTTGACATGTCCGAATTTAGTAGGTAATATATCTTCGTCGGATATATCGCGTACGGATATATACGAAGGTAATCAAGGAGGTGTGCAATGACAGAAGCAATACGCAGCCCAGAGGAGCTCATCCCACTGACTCCGACGGTTTTCAACATCATGATCGCTTTGGCCGACTGCGAGATGCATGGCTATGGCATCATGCTCCAGGTTGAGGAGAATACCGAAGGACAGATGCGCATGGGACCAGGAACGCTCTATGGGGCGATCAAGCGTATGCTCAACGCAGGGCTGATCGAAGAAAGCGAAGAACGGCCCGATCCCAGTCTGGATGACCAACGACGGCGTTACTATAAACTTGCCGCTCTGGGGCAGAAAGTCTTACAACTTGAAGCCAGACGCCTGGCTTCCCAGGTTTCGTTGATCCACTCCAAGAATCTATTGGATGGAGCATTCTCTGGGGGTGTGAGATGACCACCATTCCAAGTGAGAACACGACGGTTCGCTTGTCAGCGAAGGTATACCGCGTGCTTTTGCGTGCATATCCCGCGGCGTTTCGAGAAGAGTATGGCGCTCACATGCTCCAGGTCTTTCAGGACTACAGCGTTCGTACATATAAGCAGAGCGGGATCCAGGGAATACTAACGCTATGGCCGATCACACTCCTTGATTTTTTCAAGTCGGTAATCGAAGAGCACCTTGATAAGGAGACTTTCATGACGAAAGAAAAATATATCCGCTTCAGCGGATGGTCCCTAATGGCTGGCGGCGTGGTAATGATGATTGCCTTTGGTTTCGGTGGGCTTTACGAAACTCCCTTTGGTCGAAGCGCAGCTTATGAAATTGGTCTGGCCATTCTCTGGTCGCTTGTGATGCTTACCTTCGGCCTGGGTCTGTTCGGGCTGCGCGCACGTTATAGATCTCAGATGGGACAGTTAGGTAATGCAGGAGTGTTGATTGGGGGAGTGGCAAGCACAATCAGTTTCGTGGGCATGT
>CBDVCG010000326.1:0-3420 GCA_965372425.1 uncultured Anaerolineales bacterium | reverse complement strand
GAGCGGTGCGAAGGATATCGTCGAATATCGCAAAAGAGTCATCCCACGCCTTAACCCGGATGACCCGCTCCCCCACACATTCCCACATCTATTTATCATCGTGGATGAGTTCGCAGAGATGATCGCCGCCAATCCCGAATATAAAAGTCAATTCGAGAGCGTCACTAGGCTCGGGCGGGCTTTCGGTGTCACGCTGATTCTAACCACTCAGCTACCGGCGGGCGTGGTGACCGACCAGATGCGGGCAAATATGAAATTCCGAATCTGCCTGCGAGTAGAAACAACAGAGGATAGTAAAGAGCTACTGGATCGGCCCGATGCTGCCTTCCTCCCCAATATGGGCGGGCGCGGTTATATCAAGGTTGGGAATGATATTTTAGTTCCCACTCAGGTCGCGCGTGTGGCAGGTGATTACAGCGACGACCGAACGGTAGTTTTGCGCGATGTGATCTGGCTGGATGATGAGAAGATTCCTGGTGAAGGTGGTGGGGAAGACCAGCCATTGTATTCCGGTTTGGAAATCGCGGAAGCGCTTCAGATGGGACCCGGCGAACTTCCTACATCCATGTTGGATTGGGTCGTCGGGATCACGGCGATCCGGGCGAAACGCGACGGCATACCCGTCCAGAGGAAACCATGGCCCGATCCATTACCGAAGGACCTATCGCTCACAGATCCCGTCGATGCCCGCTATTTGAATACGGAGCGTGAAATCTCAAAAGATTTATCGATTGTCATTGATGAGCCTCTGGGTGCATGGTTAGCAAATGCAGAAGAGAAGCCAATCTGGCCAAAAATTGACTGGAAAACCATCTCGCCGATGGTGGCCACTGTCGGACTCGTCGATAATCCACACTTGGCGGAACAACGTCTGCTCGAGCTGCAACTGGATGAAGGTCCAATCGTACTCTTCGGTGCAGGTGGGCGAGGGAAGACCACTTTCTTAAAATCGCTCATGCTTTCGTTGGCGGCCGAGCGCACACCTGATGAACTGCACATGTATGCCCTCGATTTTGGGCGCATGGGGTTGAAATCCATTAAAGACGTTCCGCATCTGGGGGCGTCCATCGACTCTTCCGAAAACACGCGCGTCGATCAACTCATGCGCATGTTGCAAAATTTGGTCAAGGAAAGACAGGAAATCCTTGAGAAATACAACTCGCTGGAAGATTACAACAGCAAGAATCCCAAGGATATTTTTGCCGAGATCGTCATTATCATCGATAACTTCGCCGAGTTTCAAGACAGCTACGAGTATCTTATGCAGGACCTGATTACGCTCATTCGTGACGGTCGAGCGTTTGGGATTCACTTCGTGATCACGGCAGGTTCGACTCGCGAGATCACAGGCAAGCTTTACAACCTGCTCACACAACGCCTTACGCTAACTCAGGCAGATGACATGGCCTACGCAGAAATTGCAGGCCGAGGGGCGCGCAGCTTTGATAACTTCCCCGGTCGAGGATTGATGGGATTGGTGGTCGATGACGAGCGCATCCCGGTCGAGTTCCATGTGGGTATCCCTGGTCAGCCGGACGCATTAACCGACATGGATGTGGTTGACGGCTACCAGGCCATCGCCCAAAGAATGGAACGTGTGTGGTTCGCCATGGGTGGCACACGGCCCGCAGCTGAGCTGCCGCGATCGTTTGACTTTCTGCAGATGTACAGTGTGCTTGAAGAGCAAGACTACAAACAAATTGGTGATCTCCCCATCGCTGAGAAGTGGAAGCACAGCATGAAACCGGAGAACCAGGAGTGGCTGCGGGCGCCGATTGGTCTTGTCAGCAGCAAAGCAGTTCGTACCATGGTGTTCTCCGCCAAGGCGGGTGGGGATGGCGTGCACGGCGTGGTCGCGGGCACGACAGGTTCAGGTAAATCGGAGCTGCTGCTCACCTTGATAGGTGCCATGGCTGTTGAATACGATCCGCGCATCGTTAACTTCGTGCTGGTTGATTTCAAAGGGGGTGCGGCATTTGAGCCCTTCAAGAAATTGCCACACTGCGTCGAAATCGCGACAAACCTGCAGGGAAATGCGGTCGAACGGATCTTTATCGCTATAAAGGCCGAGCTGGATCGCCGCGCCAAGTTGCTCGCGGATGGGAGAGTGAGCGACCTGGTGGATTACCGCAAAAAGGTAATCCCGAATTTGAAGCCTGGCGACAAGCTCCCAGATACGTTCCCCCATCTGTTCATCATCGTCGACGAGTTCGCCGAGATGATTATGGAGAATCCGGAATATAAGGCGCAGTTTGAGAGCATCACTCGCCTCGGTCGTGCATTTGGCGCAACATTGATCCTGGCGACCCAAAGACCGGCAGGCATGGTCACGGACCAGATGCGGGCCAACATGAAATTCCGCATCTGCTTACGTGTGGAAACCCCGGAAGACAGCAAGGAACTGCTCGGTCGAGCCGATGCAGCCAGGCTCCCATCACTGGGTGGAAGAGGCTACATTCAGATCGGTGGAGGCCAATTGGCTGAGCTGCAGGCCGCTTGGGCAGGCCCTGATTACACAGATACCCCCCCAGATCCTACTTACCCAACGGAAGAAATTGTGAAGGCCTTAGAGCTGCCAGAAGACAGCAAACCGGGTTTGTTAATCGATTGGCTGGTCGGAGCGCTTGCAGCTGAGGCGGTGCGGCAAGAAATTCCGGTGCAGCGGAAACCCTGGCCCGATCCGCTTCCCGAGATCCTTCCTTTAAATGAGCGAATTGACGCCGAATATATCAAGAGTGGACGTTCCACAAAGGCGAATACCATCCTCATCAACCCGGATGTCGACGCCTGGATCAGAAACAAGAAGAATGAATCTCTCTGGAAACCATGGGATTGGAATGCGCCACTCCCGCTGCAACCTGAGTTCGGACTGGTGGATAATCCCTTCGATGCAGAGCAGCAGCTTCTGTCGATCGATATCACCAGCGATCCACTTGCCATTTTTGGGAGTGCAGGTAGAGGTAAGACGACTTTTTTGAAATCGCTTCTGCTCAGTGTAGCTGCAGCCCGTTCGCCGGCGGAGCTGAATATCTTTATGCTTGACTTTGGTCGTGGAGGGCTAAAGGGCATATCGAAGCTTCCACATGTTGGTGCCACGATTGACGCCTCCCAACCTGCGCGTGTGGAACAACTATTCCGCATGCTCCAGGGTCAGATGAAGGACAGGCAGGAACGACTCGCTGCTTACGTGTCCATCGAAGATTACAACGCGGGCAAGGTCGATGATCCGGAAAACTTATTTCCCTCGATCATCGTGGTCATCGATAATTTCGCGGAATTCATGGAGAGCTATGAGTATCTAGCCCCCGAGCTTATGACGATGGTGCGTGATGGACGTTCGATGGGGATCTATTACATCGTCGCCTCAGTGTCACCGAAAGATCAGAGGGGGAAGATGTATAACTTGTTCGGTCAACGAGT
>CBDVCG010000325.1:0-3427 GCA_965372425.1 uncultured Anaerolineales bacterium | reverse complement strand
GGTCATCGTACTAAAACAGCCAGAATGGGCAGGGGTGGGGGGATGGAGATGAGGCGAGGACGCCCGTAAGTCGAGCGTGCTCGCGGGGATGACTTCATGCGAGGATTAAAAAGTTGTGACTTGTTTCCTAACCCCGGGAGGACAACCTCAACTCATTCTCCTACTCAAATTTGAGGAGATGTTTGCAGAGAGGGAGAGCTAAGTAGATGCAATTTAGATCATGACCCGGGGAAATCCCTGCGCACCGGGATGTTCAAGATGAACGATGCTGGAGCGATCCAACCTTAGATGGAGTCCTGATTACTTCAGCTCTCCAAAGGCGAGGAGAAGCATCGCACGCAAGTCATCGCGCTCGGTGCGGGCGAGCTGTTCCTCAAGAAGGACACGAGTTTTCTCGATCGCGACCTCATCCCCGATGAGAACAATTGCACGCACAGTTCGCGTCTGGTATTGTGCGATGAGGTTATCCAGGAAGGTGCGGACAAATTCGTCCTGCGATTGGCGCGGCCGGAGTGTGCGGTCCTCCTGGATCTTGGCGTACTCGGCCATCTGGGCATAAGTTTCATTTAAGCCCTTCTCGGTGCTCCGCAGCGTCTCCGAGGAGGGGCCGGACGCGAGGAACTCTAGCAGGATGGGGCTCGCTTTATCGCCCAACTCGAGCACCGCTTCGAGCTCACCATCCAGGCAGTCCTCGCAGTTGAGATAGCGCTCGACCACTTCGATGTCTTGCAGTACCTGGGTTGGCGTTGGCAAGGGGCGTCTTTCCATTGTGGGTTCCGCCGTCTGGCAGGCTGTGAGAACACCGGTCATGGCGAACACAAATAGGATAAAGCTCGACATCCGCGATCCAAGAAAAATACGCTTAATAGAGGCCATATCCTCCCTCACTTTGGCGTCACGTCCAGCCTGATATCCGGACAGTCGGAGTTGATTGTATCGTGCCCACATTGCCGCGTCGCGCCGCTGCGGACGTTCAGGGCATTCATCCCGGAGGCTGGATTCAGATTCGCCCGGAACGCCTGGCCGATGGTCAGATTATCCCTGTTCTGGATGCCCGTCCACCACATCACGTTGTCGTTGTCACTCGCATTATTGCCATAGTGTCTCAAATCGAGCGCGTGCCCGATTTCATGAGCGAGTGTCTCGGGTGTGGCGGCGGTCATACCTATGAAGTTCGGCTTGCAAGCAATCCCGTTTACGCCAGAGAAGGTCGCGTAATATACATTGATAGCATCGGCATAAAATAAAGCTGGATCTCCCTCCACTGCGCCGGTGTTGCATTGCGATGTGTTGACAATTTGTTGGACGGTGTCCCGGACGGTGTTAACCTGAAGCGTATCGTCGATATTGTTTTCTGTGAATTGGAAAGTGATGCCCGTATTGTTTGTGTTGTAGAGTTGGAGCAGCCTTGCCCGGTGGGTTAGCGCATTCTGCTGGAAATTCGCCCGCACCGTCGGTGACGGATCGACGAGCCAGATCGTAACGGGGATGACGAGCATGTCGGAGAGGGTGATCTGCCGGACTTCGTTTGCAGCATTTGTCCAGGCTGGTTGGACGGGAGAGACGAGCGTTAAGCGATCATCATCGGAAAGCACGATGATCTCGGAATCGCATCCACTCTTCGTGACCAGGTTTTGTGAACTCAAACTGGCTTGAGTCCGGTATACCTCATCATCCAAACAACCCGAGCCCAGGCTTCCATCCAGGATGATGACAGCCTCATCGTTCCCGTCGTTGCTCAGCAGTTCGATGGTGTCATCCCCGGCCTCAGGAGGGCTGGGTGTACATGAGGCAAGCAGGATAACGGTGATCAACGTCAAAAAGAACACTCGCTTTTTGGTGAACTCAACCCTTTGTGTATTGATCTTCATACTTGTCCTTTGATTACCTCTATTAAGAGCGTGGGACGGAGCTCGAGGTCAGATGATGGTTAACCATGTGCTTTCGTGCTAGTAATCCTAATCATACCAAATCAGTCTAATTTAGTTCTGAATGAAATTAAACAGAATCTCCTTACACCGAAGTTCAGCTCGAGAGGTTTTTTAAGCGGTATCTGCGTAAAGAGTGACTTAATGCTGGATAGAGGAAAGCAGCACAAGGGTCTAGATATCGCTAGCTCGATGTCAACATCCAGTGAAGTATTATGAATGAGAAAACCATCAAATGGGTTGAGAGGGAGGGTGGGGAGAATGGAGATAATCGTCCCATACCAGCATCTCCGAATGTGGTCCTGCACCAACCTACGTCCGTGCTTTAAGTCCGGGTTCCCTACGATCAATCGTGGTTTGTCCTTGGGATGTGGAATATCGATCCGGTGTACGGCTAGGTAATTTTTTCCCATTTAAGTGAACGAGCTTTTTTTTGCGGAGAGGATCGAAGGATTCGATTGGATCGACCTAATTGCTGGTTGCATGAGGATTGCAGGGGTTTAATGTTTGAGTGATACTATTGCACCAAGACCATGATATTTCCAACTCATTTGAGAGCAGGAAACCATAAAAGGATTACGCATGAAAGAATACCTGGTCGACATGCTGTGCTGCCCCGTTTGCCATGAAGAACTGGGTTGGTCCGTAGAGGAAAAGCTCGACGATCATGTCGAGGTTGGAGTTGCCGCATGTGAGGGATGTGGCGCTTCGTATCCCATTCGGGACGGCATTGGTCTTTTCCTTACGGACGAACTCGAGCGCGAGGACCTCTGGGAGGATGTCGATAGCGCTCTGACGCAGCATCTCCGTGAGTATCCCGAGCTGGACGCGCAGCTCATGAAGGTGCCGATCGAAGCGCTGGGTCCGGCCGACCAGCTCTTCCGGGCGATGATCCTGGAGGAGCGGGGGGATTTCGCGGGGGCTGAACTGGCTGAAGACACGGCTCATGAAGGTTTGTACACACAGGATTATCTGAGGTGCTGGCAGTTGCAGGTGGACACTTTGTTCGAAGTGGTGAAGGATTCGGATAGCCCGATCGTCGATCTGGCATCCGGCCGCTGCTACCTCGTGGGGAAACTCATTGAACAGACCAACGCTCCCATCATCGCGAGCGATTTCAGCCCGCGTGTGCTCAGACGGAACCGCAGTTGGCTGCAGTTCAAGGGTTATTACGATCGCGTAAGCCTGTTGGCTTTCGATGCCCGAAAGACGCCTTTCAAGGATCGCTCGATCGAGACCCTGACGACCAACCTCGGAGTTCCCAATATCCGGGGCACCGGTGAGCTGTTCCGAGAGCTTAGAAGAATCGTTTCGGGCAAGTTCCTCGCTATCTCGCATTTCTTCCCTGAAGATGACGGGAACAGGGAGGTCATCGAGCAATTTGAGTTGGGAGATGCGGTCTATAAAGCGCGGCTGGTTGAGAAAATGTCGGCCGCGGGGTTCGAGGTCGATACTGGCGTGCCGTGTGGGGGGACAGCTTCGCCGACGCCCGTCGGCGT
>CBDVCG010000324.1:0-3428 GCA_965372425.1 uncultured Anaerolineales bacterium | reverse complement strand
CTAGACGAGGTAAAAGTCCTGATGGGTTGCTTTCGCTTGACTATCTGGCTCATATGTCCTGAACGATTACATCCTGTTGATTTCCAGTTTTGATACGAGTAGACTGAATATCGGGAACTGGCGAGGAAAGCGTGCAAGAATCTGTTGGTCTTTGTGAGCTTTGTGGCGTCTCATCACAGTGGATTTCATCCGGTCTTGGGGTGTGTCTGAATTGCATCCGGCAATGCCCTAATGAAGCAATCGAGATCACAGCTGGTCGGCATGCAGCATCCCGCGCTGCATTCCAACTCCCTTCTGCTGCACCGCGCGGAGGGGCGGTCCACTGCGGCTTATGTGTTCAGGATTGCTGGATTGCGGATGGTGAGTTTGGTTATTGTGGGATGCGGTCGGTCTCGGCAGGCCAGCTTGTCCACCACGCCGGCTCACCGAAACGCGGTCTGCTGCACTGGTATCGCGATCCGCTTCCCACGAACTGCGTCGCAGATTGGGTCTGCAGCGGACATTCTCAGACCGGACATCACAACCTGGCGGTCTTCTATGGAAGCTGTACCCTGGATTGCGCCTTCTGCCAGAACTGGCACTATCGCCTTACGCGACCCACGGCCGATCGCACAGACACCATCGAAGCGATGACATCAGAGGAACTCGCGAACTGTGCCAATACGAATACTGCCTGCATCTGTTTCTTTGGGGGAGATCCCGCCAGCCAGATGCCTCACGCACTTGCCACTGCATCTATATTAGCCCGGCAAGGCGTGACGATCTGTTGGGAGACTGCAGGGACAATGGCTCCGCGTCTGCTGAAGAGAGCCATAGAGCTTTCTCTTGGCACCGGCGGGTGCGTGAAGTTTGATCTGAAAGCCTACGACGAGGCTCTCCATGTTGCTTTAACGGGCGCCTCAAATAACCGAACATTGGAGAACTTCAGGCTGGCCGCCGACATAAGCCGAGGTGTCGAAGAACCTCCACCACTGATCGCCAGCACGCTGCTCGTACCAGGGTACGTCGACTCCGAGGAGGTTGGGGAGATCGCCGCTTTCATCCATGGTTTGAACCCCGATATACCTTACTCGCTTCTGGCCTTCCATCCGAGTTTCGAGATGATGGACTTGCCTTGCACATCAAGGGCGCATGCTGAGAGCTCATTACAAGCCGCCCAGTACGCCGGACTGACTCGTCTGCATCTGGGCAACCTACACCTTCTATTCAGCGTTGATTCAGGTTTCAGCTAGACACCCCCACTACCTTCCGCGCCACGAACAGGATACGCTCGTCTATGTGCTACTAATCTGACCATCCGACTAATTTAAAGTCGTCTAAGTCAGCGAATAAACCATCTGAAGGCATCGCGTTGAGTTGATGACCTCAATCAAGATGGTAGCGACACGGTCTCATTAGCTCGGTTCTGGGCGTATAGGAAGACTTGGAATACGCTGGTCTCTGGACCGTCATCAACATCATGACGGCTGCCTAAGGCCGCGATCCGGGTCCACCATCAAAGACCGTTGAAATAGGCCTTATACTCGAGGGATTCTTCAAAACTGATTGCACGAGCCATAACAGGGAAGGAGAAGAAAAACAATATCCCCAACTTGAATGTGTTGGGCAAGAATAACACCCCCGACGCTTACGAGGTGGGGGTTTGATGGTCTTGTGGTTACTACGGAAGGCGCGTTGGGATGTGTATTTTTCAGGATCACCCTTCGAGGGTGGGGTGTGTGGGGGATACCGGTAGAAACTGTTTGAACGTAAATCCATACATACTCAGAAGGAAGTTAATTTCCCCTTCATGTGTAAGTAATCGATGAGGCTACATTAGGCTGAAGGAAAATCCGCTTATGCCTCGTTACTCAGGATGACCAATAGGTATGAGATAAAGGGGTTGATGATCCTCAGGTAGGCTCATGACGTTCTGCACTTCAGTGTCATAGAAAGCCCCAATTGGCACCGCACCCAAGCCAAGTGCAACCGCCTGGAGGAGCACGTTCTGCGCAGCATGACCCGCCTCTAAATGAACATATCTTGGTGACCGTTCCGGACCGTATTTCACCTGAGTCCTTTCATATACTGCTGTGATCACGATTACGAGAGGGGCTTTCAAGACTGCGTCCTGCCGTAATGCGGCATCATGAAGCGGTCCTCGGAAATCACCTGCCTTCGTTACTTCGATGGCGTGCTCTTGCGGCAGGTAATGAAAAACGCCCTCCTGTGTGACCAAGTACAGCTCCAGGGGATACAACGCCCCTGCCGAGGGCGCCGTTCGGTATCCGTGGGGGTCCGTGATCCCTTGTGCCGCCCACAATAGCTGAGAAATCGCGTTAAGATCTACTTCTATATCTGAATAGGCGCGGGTGGACCGCCGACCTTGAAGCGCTTCCTCGAGGGCCATTTGTCCCTTTATTTGCGGTTCGGGAAGGGGCGTGATCTGCACTGCTATCACCTCCTCGGATGAGGCTGCCTGTTGTTTAGTCCCCCGGCAACCGCTCAGGACCGGCATACTCCACAGGAGAAGGGAGACCAGGACAATGTGCCTCAACCCACGAGCACGTGTCACCGATCTAACCAGTCTCATCATCCTCCAAGGGTTCACTGAAGAATTCGGAGGAGCCGGTAAGAACACGGATTCCAGCACGTTCATGGCTTACCCATTTTGGCTGGAGAAACGGGTATCGTCAAGGGGTCCAACAATCGACACTTTTCGCCATGTTTATCCTATGCCAGTCCAGACCAATCCAGGATCGATAGGGGGACATTCCAGTGATATGCTTCGCGGTAGCTGGTGGGAGTTTCGTGATCCTGTGGGTGCTGCGGGACAAAAGGGGGGATGTGCTTGTCCAGGATCACCCTTCGAGGGTGGCGTGTGTGGTGGTAGAGGTAGACACTGTTTGAATGTGATTTCAGGAGTAAGCGGAAGCTCTTCAGGCTTGATGATATTGAGCATTCTCCGTTGAAGATACTCGGCAAACACACATATCATATTGTCCTACCTATTAATTAAAGTCATCAATCTAGTAGAGATGATACAAAAAAATTTTCTTCACTTGACATGGCCTTGATTATTGAGTTTATTAATAACGCATAGTGGTTGGGTATATCGGAGGCGTAGTATGCATACTGATAAGTCACCAAAAACCAGAAGATTAAATATTATGGTAAGCGAATCTCTAATCGAGTGCCTTGCTGCAAATGCCGAAGATAGAGGCATGTCCATGTCTGCCTTTGTGAGAGAGGCTGTGGAAAAAGAATGCGAACGGACACGAGAGCAAGTTCTCGCAGAGGCTGCAGAATCTCTCGCTTCACTATATGAATCTAAGGGTGAACTAACGGCTTTTCTGGCTCTCGATAGAAATGATTTTGGGCGTGAAAAGAGGCGAGGTCTGGGAAGTAAACCTTGATCCAACGATTGGGGCGGAAATCCAAAAGATCCG
>CBDVCG010000323.1:0-3441 GCA_965372425.1 uncultured Anaerolineales bacterium | reverse complement strand
CGAACCCTTTGATGAGCCGATTGATTTCCTGCACTTCGAGCTGTGGCACCACTGGGGTCGGACGGCGAAGTTTGGCGCCTGGATGCAGGGGCCGGACTACGTACAATGGCACGGAGCCTATGAAGTCTTGAGCGATCTGGCGGAGCTGAAAGAAGTCGTTGCTGAGAAGCTGGAGGCAAATGAGTAGATAACGGATGTATTTTCTTGCAGAAATCCTGCCTGGATTAGGGGAGCGTCGATTACCGTTTTCGAGAGATCAAGTGATGCTCCTCATGGCCGCCACAAATCAAATATTCCTGGGAATTGACATCTATCTTGCACACAGTATCAGCGGAACGATAGTCCCCAGGGAATGGATCCCCATCATTTTCGGACCCATCGCAGGAGGATTTCTGCTGGTCGCCGGCATCCTTGCCCTTCGCCGAAGAGAGACGGCGACGATCATCGCCAGCTTCATCTTTGTTGCCAGCATTCTGGTGGGATTGCTCGGGGCTTATTTCCACTTTGTGCGTGCGATCCTGCCGACCGCGCCGCTTGGTTCCCAGATCACCGTAGATCTCCTTGTTTGGGCTCCCCCAATCCTTGGTCCGCTCACATTCTCCCTGGTGGGTTTGCTGGGTTTGAGCGCAGCATGGCGGGAAGACCCACCCGATAGTGGAACATTGGATCTATATCATGGCCGGAGAATACACCTGCCTTATAGCAAAACGAGGGCTTACCTCTTCCTTGTATCCTTCGGGAGCTTAGCTACGCTTATAAGCAGTGTCCTTGATCATGCCCGGGTGAACTTTGAGAATCCGTGGTTGTGGCTACCAACGATCGTTGGGGTCTTCGCCGCGGTTGCTGCGTTTGTGCTGGCGAGTCTGGATAAGCCCACAAGGGCGGACATTCTCGTCTACACTGTTGCGATGTGTGCGATGATATTGATCGGGATTGTGGGTTCGCTCCTGCACATCCAGGATAATCTCACGGCGGGACGTGTCATTGTCCCTGAGCGTTTCATTCGTGGGGCGCCGTTCCTGGCCCCGATGCTTTTTGCGAATATGGGCACTCTGGGCCTCATCGCACTGATGGACCCCGATGAACCCGTTCGAGAAAAGGAGTAGCGCTCAGGACTAACGAAGTAATGTTGGCCCTCCTCCAATTGATGTGGAAGAGTGACATACTCGTGTATACCCAAGTTGTTGAAGCTTGTGTTTGCAAGAGCCAATTCATCCATATTCCGGATGAACTTATTTGATTCTTCTCTCGTAAATCTCCCGCAGGATCAAAAGCTACGGGATATTATTATCCGTCGAAGCGGCACCCTGCCAAATCTTCAGGAGGAGATTGCAGTCCTTCGCTTGCGCTTAGGACACACACTGCTGCCGTTCCTCGCGATGACAAGGATGGGAAGGGCTCTGTAATAATTAATGTCATTTCGAGCTGAGCGAGAAATCCCTATGATGTCGCTTTTACTATCTCCATCTTTGGAATCGAAGGGCTGCCAACTTCCTTAGATTCTCACACAATATTATGTGTCGACTCAGGGATTTCTCGTCACTTCGCTCACTCCGTTCCCTCTGTTCCTCGAAATGACACAGAAAAGGAAAATTCCCGATTATGTCATTTCGAAAGAAACGTGAAACGGCGAACAAGAAGTCCTTATAATGTTTCTTTCGAAAACCTCCCGCAGGATCAAAACCTACGGGAGGTTCGTCGCAGTATCTCAGGGAAGCTCAGCTTCTAGCGCAGGCATATGATCCATACGATATGGAGAGGTGCGAACACGGGGCAGGGTGACCCAAGCGCTTGATCACCCAGACTATTTGGAGGGGGATCTTAATTGTTAGCGCTCTCCATGTGTCTTATCCTGCGTTTCCTGTTGAGAGTTCTTTTGCAGCCAATAGAAGATAGCTCCCAATAGGCATAATCCAGCGATCGGCGCGCCAATAGCGATCATCCAGCTCAGGTTCGGAGGGTTCTGAACCCGCTCGATAAATGTGGCGCTGCCGCCTCCCTCAGGTCCTTGAATGTCGATCTGGATCTCCCAGAGACCGGTCACCGCCACGGGGAGGTGGGCGGCATATTCCGTGGGTATCGGCGCGATATCGTGGACGGCGACTTCGCTCAGCTCGGGGGCACCATTTTCAAGAGGGATTGCCCGTACGACGACATCCAGATCGGTCAGAACATCACCCGATTTGGCACTTGTCACGCGCACTTCAACATAGAGATTTTCGACGGTAGGGGGGGTTGGTGATGTGACCGCCCGTACGAGGTAGGGTCCCGCTACGACATCGTCGAGGCGGACACGACGCCCACCAACGCCTGGTCCAGAAGCTGAGGCGTCGGTCCAAAAAGGAGCGAGGGCGAAAAGGACGAGCATGATCGCTGAAGCCAGAGCCGTTTTATTTCTCATATTCCGAATCCTAACGCACCTCGCATCTCCATAGGAAGGTTGAAGATTGAGAGCGAGATGATCGTGATCAGGGCGAGGGTGATGGCCCAGGGGAGAAGCTCCCGGAAGGCGTATTGAGGATTGGTCGTGTTCTGAAGTGACACCCGTCCGATTACATATAGTGAGGCCGCAAATCCCATCAGGACAACTGCAACCTGAAGGGGAAATATCCACGCCGACGGGAGCATGAATCCCACGTCCCAGTTAGGAGAATCCCCCAATAAGGTGAGATTATGGTCAAGGACGAACGATTGGAACACCGGGATGATGGCGAATCCACCGATGATGAAGTGAAATCCGTAATGTGCCATCCAGATCCCGAAACCTAACGGGACGAATCCCGGCGCGTACCGTGATGCAAATTTCTTTAGCTTTTCCGAAGACGCTCGCGGATTCAACAGCCTGCTCGCCCAGGCAGCCAATAGCAATACGATCATGGGCAGGATGATATTACCCACACCTAGTATCAGCAGCAGGCGTACGCCCTCCGACTGTATCCTGAGGTCAATTGCCAGCCATTCATGCAGTCGATAAATTGGGGCGATCATGCCGAACGCATTCATGACTCCCATGAAAGTAAGCGTGATGAATAAGAATGCCAGATCCCACCTCGGTGGTCTGGTGGTTATGAGATCGATTGCAGGAGCACGAGTAGGCAGCGAAACGTTCGTATAAGGGCAGGCACGGGCACAATCGAGGCAGAAGGTGCAATCCATGTTCGAGTCGATGACAGGCACGTAGAGTTCCGTCCCACAGCCAAGCGATTCACCACTCCCGGTCACACATTCTTTGTTCTCACAAGTTCGGCATGTAGGTGCGTCGCGTTTCGTGATTTGGAACGGGGAGATTGTTGAATACGTAAAATTGAACGCGCCAATCGGGCAGACAACCTTACAAAAAGGCGACTCATGGAAGATGGCCTCCAGTGCAAATGAGAAGATAAAGTAGGCGATCAGGAGCCAGGCGGTGACGATGAGCATGCCGTAGCCGAAAGCCATGCC
>CBDVCG010000322.1:0-3441 GCA_965372425.1 uncultured Anaerolineales bacterium | reverse complement strand
AACTTCGCCGTCCGACCCCAGTGGTGCCACAGCTCGAAGTGCAGGAAATCAATCTGCTCATCAAAGGGTTCGTCTGTGAGCAAACCGGCATCTTTCAATGGCGCGATGATTTCGTTGCTCTCGACAACCCAATCGTTTACAGCCATCGTAGCATCATCTGCATCGGCGTAGAATTCTTCGATGATATTCTTGTTATGACACTCAAAGCACACGTTCTGCATGCGGACGGCGTTGTCTTGCCAGGCAGGGCGACGTTCGCTAACCGGTGCGAAGAGGTACCATGACAAACGATCACCTATGTCGTGTGTCGTTCCACTCGTGCCAAAACCGCTCATATGACAGATGGAGCACGTCGGCGCCGGGAAATCGCTCACCGTCAGCGTTCCAGGTTCTGCCTCCCAGTTCCACTTATATCCCCCGGTTTGATAAGCAATGCCGTGGGGCGATTCTTGATAAATCTCAAACTGGGGATGATCGGGGCCGATATGGCAGAAGTTGCATGTCTCTGGTTTTCTCACTTGTTCGAGGCTGAACTCATGACGCAAGTGACATTTCGTACAATCGCCGACCGAGCCATCGGGTTGTGGCAGCCCGATGTTGTGGCAGGCCTCGCACGCAAAACGCGTGATCGCCTCGCCTTCCAGCTCATAGAGAGCGTTACGCATCTTTTCCGGTCGGTATCCACCCTCAGGAATGGATTCATACTTAGCGAGGAGGTCATCCGTGAGCGTCTCGGTGCCGGCGTAAGCAACATAGGCCGGCAGTCCGTGACGGCTCTGGTTGAACTGCGCGACCTCCACAGCGTGACACTTTTCACACATCGCCGGCGTCGGAGTATTCAGGACATAAGTTCCTTCGTGCTCGATCGCACCAGGGTAATTTGCTGAAACCTCGTGGCAGCTGTCGCAAGTTACCTCGGCAGAAGCCATGCTGCTGTGACCGTACTGCTCGATAATCCCGGGAGTGACCCTACGATGGCAAACGACACAGTCATCACGACTGTTCTCGAGCACATTTACGCTCTCAGACTCTGTGGAGATCTGGACCTGTGAATTTCCAATGACTCTGGAGACAAAAGCCAATCCCAACACGATCAGGACTGCAAATGCGCTGTAAACGAATACCCGCGGGATTTTAATTCCGTTGTTCTCCGCAGAATCACTCATCGACATCCTCCTGTGATGGTCTTGTTCTTAAGAATGACGTAATTAAAATATGAATATTAAACTTTAAAAATTGAAGGATGAAGATAATCCTTGCAATTAATTCCCCTACTAGTAGATTTGATCTTTGTGATAAGCATCACGAATCATAAACTTATTTGCCGTTTACCGCAATTGAATTCTCAGAGGGATATATCGATGATAGGGAACGTAGATCGGATGATTTGTTTTCTTCCAGAGCATTGGAACTATGGAGAGCAGAAGCGATCGGTCGCGCACGTACTGATAATGGGATGCTCCCTCAGCCCACCACCAGCGTGTCGACGACGAGCGCCCCGAATATCAGCGCGAGGTACATACTCGAGTAGCGATACATCCGCCAAGCGGTTGCATTCCCGCCTGTACGGAGCAATCTCCATGCGTAGGTCATCAACCCTACGCCAAGTGTGACAGCAGCGATGAGGAACAGCCAGCTTCCCAAATTGGCGAGGGGCAAGAGCAGCGTGAGCGCCACCAGTTGTATGGAGTACAAGAAAATCTGGCTGCGTGTGACCTTTTCTCCGTGCACAACAGGAAGCATAGGAACACCCGCACGCGCGTAATCGCGTTCTTTCACCAGCGCTAGAGCCCAGAAATGTGGAGGAGTCCAGAAAAACACCAGAGCGAACAGAAAGAACGCCGGGATGGACAGCGAGGCGGTGACGGCAGCCCAGCCCACGAGTGGGGGAATGGCGCCGGCTCCACCTCCGATAACGATGTTCTGGGGAGTGGAGTACTTTAAGTAGAGGCTGTAGAAGACCACATAGTAAAGGATTCCGGCAAGTGCAAGGAGAGCGGCGAGTATGTTGACAAAAATGGCGAGAATATAGAACCCGAGAATGCAGAGCGCGAGTCCAAAGCTAATCGCGTGCACATCTCGCAAACGACCCTCAGCCAGGGGACGGCGTCGCGTGCGCTGCATTTTCTGATCCGCATCGCGGTCGATAACCTGGTTGAGCGCACTCGAACCCGCCGCGGTGAGCCCACCCCCAAGCATCGTCCATAGGATTAGTGAGGCTGGGGGAAGACGGCCTGCAGCCACGATCATCGCCGCCAATGTCGTAACCAATAATAGAACCACGATCACCGGTTTGGTGAGCGCAATAAAATCTGAGATCTGCGGGCGTATATGGGTCTCTTCTCCAGCCGCCTGTTTGGGGCTTTCCTTCTCCGGATTACGCATCGAGATAAGGATGGAGACCACGCCTGCCAGTATGATCCCGCACGAAATCCCACTGAGCACAGTCAACTCTCGTCCCTCAAATTTCATCAACTGAACAAGGTTAATCAGGAGGTGACCGAGAAGAAAAAACGAGGTCGAAATCAGCAGCACGAATGCACGCTCACCATGCAGCCTTAGCGCATGACGAGTGTAAATCAAGAGGGCGACCCATAACCCCACACCGAGGGCAAAGAAAAATAGTCTCACGCTGCCGGGAAAAAGGGAGGAGTTGGGATCCACGCCAAATCCAGAGAGGGGGTTAGACTGGGTGAATACTTGCAGAAGCACAATTGCAGTATAAAGCCCGATGATGCTTAATAACCACAAACCCAGTTTTCGAACGAGAGGAGCCTTCATCGATCTTCTACAAACTAACCGAATACATGTGTCGTCAGGAGATCGTTGCCGTGATGGCAAAGACGATGAGCAGGAGCACAGGGATGACGAAGATATAGGTATAGAACTTCGTATCGTATTTCAAGTGCATGTAGAAGGCAGCCACCAGGCTTGCTTTAATCAGAGCCCCCGCCAGGAAAAGGGGTGTCAGCAAATCTTGTGGAACCACGAAATAGTTCAAACTGAGTGCGAGCTCAACCGCAGTCATCAAGGCGAGAATAAAGAATACGACCGCATAAACTCGTGTTGACGGATGCGTCTCGCCTGCAGGTTGATCGACATGTGTACTCATCAGTCAACTCCTAAAGCAAGTATATAAGCGTGAACAAAACAATCCACACAATGTCCACGAAGTGCCAATACAACCCGAATGCCTCGACTCCGATATTATTCTCGGAAGAATATTTCCCTCGAAATGCTCCGAGGAGGACATAGCTCGCCCACAGAATCCCGACAAAAACATGAAGTCCGTGAAAACCCGTCAAAGTGTAAAAGCTTGATCCAAAAACGCTGCTTGTAAGTGTAAGCCCTTCCTGGGTGAGGCTGTAAAACTCATACACCTGTCCACCTAGGAAAAGCACGCCTAGAACAATTGTCGCACCGAGGAAGAGCCCAAGTCTT
>CBDVCG010000321.1:0-3457 GCA_965372425.1 uncultured Anaerolineales bacterium | reverse complement strand
CAGCGGCAGGCTAGGTAGAATCGACTAAAGTTTTCACCCGGAGAATTTCAAAAATAAAATCATCTCGCATGACCTCATCATGTAGGGACCGGCCAATGTGCCGGTCCGACATATAAAATTTAATGTCATTGCGAGTGAGGAGGCGCTCGCGACGAAACGTGGCAATTCCCACCGTGAGTTCGTAGGGCTACCTTTTGTGCTGGCCTGATGAACGAGACCTCCGCTGGGTAATCTGAATGTATCTGATACAAGGGCGGGCGGACACTAGGGGGCCGTCCCTACGTGAAAAAATGAAAACCTGCTGGGACAAACTTGTGCCTGTCCCAGAGTGTTAATCACTATATTAAGAGGATGGAGCAAATAATCCTATTGCATCAAGCCCCATATTTCGCAAGGCGACCTGAGTGTGCCATGAGGAGCTGCATCAAATCCTGCCCAGGAAAAGTTCCCAGACCACCAGCTGCGCAATACTTCTCTCCAAATGCTTCTAGTGGGTCCTGGCGGGCGGTGGCCGGAGCCCATATGAGCAGTGGTACCGGATGCCATGAGTGTTTCTTTAACTTTGTGGGAGTTGAATGATCCCCCGTAATGGCGATCACGTCTGGATTCAGATTTAACAGCAAGGGCAGCGCCGCATCGACGCTTTCAATTACGCCACTCTTCCCGTCAAAATCCCCATCCTCACCCATGCTGTCCGTTTTTTTATGTGGATGAAGAAGAAATCAAAATCATCCCAGATGCTGGCTGCTGCGTTAAACTCATCCTCGGGTTTTTCACCCTCGAAGTCGTGGACATGCATGCCGACGAGGCGGGAAACTCCCCGATACATCGGATAGACGGCAACACAAGCCGCTCGCAGCCCATAGATCTCAGGAAACTGTGGCAGCCTGGGGTCTTTTGAGAACCCTCGAAGCGTGAGGGCATTTGCTTTCGGCTCCTCGCGTAACACCTCTCGGGCAAGTTCTATCCAGCGGTTGAAAATATCAGCCGTTTTTTGAGAGCCCGGCTCCTCGGCTTGTGCGGGAAGAGGAGGTACTCCTGTCTTCTGCGGGTCCGTATCCGCAACCTCGGCTTTAAGTCCTTCTCCTGCGACTGTGATGGCGAAACGGTATTCCCTGAGGTGTTTGACCTTTACGGTGACATCAGGAATGGTGATTTCAGCCAGCCGGTCGACGATGGGGATTGCATCTTCCGAGGGTATCCTCCCAGCGCGACGATCGGTGATGTTTCCATCCCTATCGACCGTACAAAAATTGCCTCGAGCGGCGACGACATCGCCCTCAATATCCATGCCTACACCAGATGCTTCGAGAACACCCCGGCGGACGTCGAACTCCAATGGGTCGTATCCGAAAAGCGACAGGTGAGCCGGTCCGGAACCCGGCGTAATCCCCAGTCTGATCGGGATAATCTGACCCAGAGTTCCTTCCGAAGCAAGACGATCCATATGGGGTGTCTTCGCCGCTTCAAGTGCTGACAGTCCGTCTGCCTCCATCTGCATGCCACCCAGTCCGTCCAAGATCAGGAGCACGATCTTCGTCGTCCCAGCTTGATGGAGTTCACGCATAAGTTGAAAGTTTGCCATAACGTATCCCTCATTGCATAGTAAAGCCCCCGCGTGAATCAATGCCGGGGGCTTTGAGATTGATCTTGTTTACCTTACCTGATGGCTACCTGGGCTCCTTCGGTTTCGAAGAGCTGCATGTTTAACATATTGAAGACTGCCTGCCCCTGGTCGCCAGATTTCAAGTTGGTTCTTGGGTCGAAGCGGCCCACAAAGGAGTCATCGCCCGAGAGCATGAACATGAATATCTCGTTGCCCATCAGCTCGGTCACATCAACCTTGATGTCCACGGGTGCAGCTTCGATCTCGGGAGGGGCGAATTTTGGATCGTGGATATCGTCCGGTCGAATTCCGAATATGACACTGTCCCCTTCATGCGAGCTGTACATATCCGTCTTGCTCGCGGGTACCGGCACGGTGAAGTTCCCAGCGTTGACGGCCAGACCACCGTTCCGTCGCTCGAGCTTTGCCTTGAAGAAATTCATTGCCGGTGATCCGATGAAACCCGCAACAAAGACGTTCGTTGGATAATCGTAGAGTATCTGGGGTGTGTCGATTTGCTGTATAAGCCCATCACGCATGACCGCGATCCGCGTTGCCATGGTCATGGCTTCGACCTGGTCGTGGGTCACGTAAATAAAAGTTGTCTCAAGGCGTTGGTGGAGCTTCGTGATTTGGGCGCGAGTCTGTACGCGCAATTTTGCATCCAGGTTCGAAAGCGGTTCATCGAACAGGAAGACCTTGGGCTCGCGTACGATCGCGCGTCCAACAGCGACGCGCTGACGCTGGCCGCCAGAAAGCTGGCGGGGTTTTCGATCCAGCAACATCTCGATGCCTAAAATCTCAGCGGCATCCCCAACCCGACGTTTAATTTCGTCCTTGGGTGTCTTGCGGAGTTTTAGTCCGAACGCCATGTTGTCGTACACAGACATGTGGGGGTACAACGCATAGGATTGGAAGACCATCGCAATGTCGCGATCTTTCGGGGCGATGTCATTGACAACGCGATCCTCGATGCGGATCTCGCCGTCACTGATCTCTTCGAGACCTGCGAGGAGCCGCAGAGCTGTGGTCTTTCCACAACCGGACGGACCGACGAGTACGAGGAATTCCCTGTCCGCCACCTCGATACTCATATTGTTGACTGCTGTTACTTCACCGAACCGTTTGTACACTTGATCGTAAGTTACGCTAGCCATCGGCCGTCCTCCTCTCGGTAGTAGTATCGTACCGTCCATTATACATTCCTCGTGAGTAGATTTGCAACGCGAAGCGCATTCGTTGACGCACCCCAGCACCTCTGGTATAGTCGATTTCGTGCAATCTGGAACGAATGATTCTCGAGAAAATGGCCACCCCTCCAGGAGGTGGCGATTAATTGCCAGGTGGTTAGAGCCCGGTCTAGGTGTGAAGCGATGGCTGGTGCTGATCGTGATCGGCACGGCGCTTCTCGGATTAGGTGTCGCCATCGTGATGCTCGACATATATCGGGCAAACCCCGAGTCAGAATTGCTGGCATTAATAAGTATGGCAGCATTGCCCCGAGTGCTTCGAGCCTTTGTGTTGGGCTCATTGGGGGTGGCAGTATTGGTCTATGCAGTTTTCCGCCTAAACCGCTCGCTTCTGGCGCCCTATATGCGTCCTGGAAAGCCCGTGGTGGAGGCGGTTGCGCAACATCGGCGATTGGGGCGTGGTCCGAAGATCGTCGCGATTGGTGGGGGAACGGGGCTTTCAACACTTCTGCGAGGGCTCAAGAAAAGTACCGGAAATCTTACTGCCATCGTCTCGGTGGCTGATGATGGGGGTTCTTCAGGAAGACTGAGACAATCCTTGGGTTTACCTCCGCCCGGAGATATCCGCGCCTGTCTCGCGGCATTGTCGAACGACGAGAAT
>CBDVCG010000320.1:0-3484 GCA_965372425.1 uncultured Anaerolineales bacterium | reverse complement strand
GATCGGTGTGTTTGGCGGGACATTCGACCCTCCTCATCGCGCACATTTTGCGTTGGCAACCGCAGCTTTCGAAAACTTGCGTCTCACAAAGGTCCTCTGGGTGCCCACCTCCATCCCGCCACACAAATCCATTGGCGCTGTAGCTGCTATCGAACACAGATTAGGCATGGTCGAAGCTCTCATCGATCCCGAGTCTGATTTCGATGTGTCCCTGGTGGATGTCGATCGTCCCCCACCACATTATGCGTATAGAACCATGGAGCTCCTTCATGAGGAGCAACCTGAACCACTGATTTATCTCATGGGCTCGGATTCGCTCCGAGATTTGCCCACATGGCAGTTGCCGATGCGTTTTCTCGATGCGTGCGATAGGATCGGCGTGATGGAACGAGCTACCATCGATTATGATCTTGACGTCCTCGAGGCGCAATTGCCAGGGCTTCGGAAAAAGATCATCATGTTCCAGGCACCATTCCTGGAAATTTCAGCTATGGACATACGCCGGAGAATACGTGGTGGGCTTCCTTACCAGCATTTGGTAGATCCCCGGGTGAGGTCCTACATCGAACAGCATAATCTCTACAAGTAATTGTGTTTTTCCAGCACTTTTAAGCCGTTCAACTCACGCGATACCAGGAATTTAGATATCCAAATCAACAACCCAAAATCTGATGTGGGGTGCACGCAGACCAGAGGTCCCTTGACAGGTGGATACGGAGGGGTGTATTTCCTTATCAGGAATCAAGAATAGCGACGACGTATCCCAATCGACCGGGCATGACGCAATTTTTACCAGTCACACCAAACCCTTAGGAGACGACGATGGTGGAAGAAGGCAGTGATCCAGTAGATGATCTGAATCCAGAGCAGGTAGATGAGATCGCAGACGAGCTTCAAGAAGCCAGCGATGGTACGCAGAATGGGGAACCAAAAACTCTTGGACGTTCAGCCCTAATTGCCCTTATTGTGGCGATCATCATCGCAATTAGTGTGCTCCTTCTGCAAAGCGGCAATTCTGCTTCGCTCCTGGGAAGTACCGGACCTAAGATAAGCCTACCGGGGGACGATGTAGAACACCTTCATCCGTGTGAGATAATCTCGAGTTCGGAGTTGGAAGGAATTCTTGGAACTTCATTATCCAGGGGAGCAGAACTGTCTACCGAGAACCCTCTAGGTGAGATGCTTTGCGGTTTCAACTCTTCCGAATCACAGGACCCACTCTTGCTAATTTCGATCTTCCATACGGATAGGTTCGAGTCCTTCATGCAGGTCGCTGAGTATACTGTAGCTCACCTCTTCGACGGGAACCGAGGTGCAGAAGGTGCCACCGAAGTCGTCGACGACTTGGGTGACCGGGCTTATTGGGGAGGGGCGGGGGGCGATCCCTGGAATGGGCTCCATGTTCTTCTCGGCGACGCGTACCTCCATTTAGAAATACCAACGGGTGAACGCATCCTAACGCAGGCTGAGGCTGAAGACCTCGCAGGCATATTGCTCGCCAGGATTCAGTAACGGAATTGTCTCCAAATTAATATCCTTCATCCACGAGCATACTTTCATGCAATTGGTTTTCTTGTTGCCAAGAGGCAGCAAATGGTTAATTTCAGGGATGGGTTTGTTTTATGCTCAGATGAATCCCAGCAAGAGGTCAATCACCAGAACTTGGTGCAATCGGACGGGTAGGGTCGGAACACCACTCGGACCAAGACCCAGCGTATAGCCTGGCGCCCTTCAGCCCAGCGTACTCCATGGCGAGGATGTTGTGACACGCGGTCACTCCTGAGCCGCAATACATGATAGATTCGGATGGTCGACTTTTATCGAGGATTGAAGTGAACGCACTCCGGAGGGACGTCTGGCTTATGAATTTCCCTTCCGGATTCAGATTCAATGTCCAATCACGGTTTATGGCGCCAGGTATGTGACCGGCCACAGGATCATACGGTTCTTCAAGACCGGCATATCGTTCGGGCGCGCGTGAATCGATCAAACGGACGGCTTTCTCGTGTTCCTCATCATCGGCTCCCAGGAGCTTGGGAGAGTTGATCTCTCGTTGGACGTCGTTAGAGTCGACGAGCATCTCCACCTGAACCTCTGGGATGAACCTGGCTGGAGGCCTCGTTTCTCTCCCTTGGTTTACGCGATATCCTTTTCGGATCCATTCTGGAAACCCACCATTCAGGACAGCAACGTCGAAATGACCGAGAAATCTTAACGACCACCACAAACGCGCAGCAAAACCACCGCCCCGTGCATCGTAGACGAGAACCTGAGTCCCCCTGTCAATCCCCCAGGAGGAAAATAACCTCGCAAGATCATCGGTGCTGGGTAGAGGGTGGCGCCCATTCCGTCCATCGGGTAGGGCGGATAAATCATGCTCTAAATTAACGTATTGAGCTCCCGGAATATGACTTTCCAGATAAACCCGTTCTCCGTACTCGGGATCGGAGAGTTCATAGCGGCAGTCGAAGATCGCCCAGGATTCTTCGTGAAGATTTTCAAGGAGAACATCAACCTCGATGAGCGTGTGAAATGAATCTTGATTTTGGGTCATTGTGTCCCTTGTGAGAGTCCTTCGTAAAGCAGTTGAATGCCTGGAAAAACTTGTATCCAGGAACCATCAGGACGCCGGTCTTCCGTTTTCAAGCAAAATTTCGTGGAGGCATTCCGGAGCGTGATTTATGGGAAAAAGCCAGAATACCCTGTAGATGCTGCAGGTATAAGACAAGCGGTGGATGGGGGTGGCAAACCCTCATTAAGGCTTTTCCCTTGGAAGGTGTACCGCAGCTCACTGCGGAGTTATTCACGTCGAGTCATCTTCTGCAGGTTCAACTTGGACTTCTTCAGGCTTCGGTGCGGCTTTTCGCAGTTGTTCCAGGGACACGCGGTTGATGTGTCGGCACCGCTGACAGCGTACGTTGTAGTGATTCCCTCCGCTCTCTTCAAGAGCCTCAAGAGCAAATTGGATTTCCTCTTTCTTAATTGAAAAACTCCAGTTACATCGGTAGCATCGGGTTTGCATGGATCAGATCTCCTTTAATACGTGATCGAAGTTCTACTTCTTGTCTAATAAGTTTACTCGCGTTCGCCTGACCTTAGTAATGTTATCGCAATTCCAATAAGCACCAGAACAGCCCCACCAATGCGTACAGCAGAAGGAATCTCCTTCAGAATTATCATGGCTAACAAGGTTGCTGCAACAGGCTCACCCAGGAGACTGATCGATACGGTCGTAGCTGTAAGATATTTCAGGGCCCAATTATAGGTTGAGTGGGCGAAGAGCTGTGGAATTACCGCCAGGAGGAGAAATAGAATGAGTAACTGGTGCGAGTAGCCAAATAGAGCCTCTCCGGCGAGAACTGCCCAAAGGATTAAGACGACCGCGGCTGTGCCATATACCAGGGTGATGTAGGGCAGGAGCGGTGTGCTCCCCCGTACGCGTCTGCCAATCATCAGGTAGATGGCGCCAGCTGCACCTCCTGCC
>CBDVCG010000319.1:0-3490 GCA_965372425.1 uncultured Anaerolineales bacterium | reverse complement strand
GGGAACAGGATCGCCGATCAATTCGGTGAGGATCCCGACTGGTACGCTGATGCGTCACGCGCGCTGGGTGGGGGCGCCTTGCCCGCTCTTGCCCCATATGCGTTCTCCTTTTCCCCGCTTCCCATGATCCGACTTGCTTGCGCGTTGTGGCCTGGCGACGAAGACCTCCCCTTAAAGGCTTCCATTCTCTTCGACGCCTCGGCAAGCCACTACATGCCCACGGATGGTCTTGCGCTGCTTGGATCGGGTCTGGCCCGGCGGTTGATCAAGGCCGCGGTCGGCTGATTTAACCTAATAGACGGCGCCCTCTGGGCGCTAGTCCCTTCACACGATATGCTATGACGAGTTTGCTAGTATCCGAATTGTATAATCTAACGCAAAAAGAGATCGCCATCGTGGAGGAAGTCTCCTGAACCTCCCGCACGTTTTTGACCTCCCGCAGGTTTTTTTCTCCTTCGGGAGGTTAATAAGAATCGTCCTCCCCAACCTCCCGCGGGTTTGGAACCCGCGGGAGGTATAACAGAAGGACCAAGAAAAGCAACTCAACCCATTCCACCGATCCAATTACATCCTTGCCGGTGTATGATTGGGCTGAGTCAACACAGACAGAGACTACAAATATGAACAATGTCACATGATATTTAAACCAACCTCCCGCGAGTTTGGAACCTGCGGGAGGTTTAAGCCAGATAGCTCCAAAAAGGGGGAAATCGATGCCCTATCGAAGCGACGTATTCGCCCGCAACCACTATTACCACATCTACAACCGTGGGGTCGGAAGAGGGCTGATATTCTTCAACTCCGCTAACTACGAACACTGCCTGAACCTCATCGACCGCTACCACCGGAAATATAAGGCTGCAGTAATCGCACTTTGCCTGATGCCCAACCCATTTCCTGCTCCGACAAGACACGGACCAAAGCCTATCAAAATTCATAAACGTCTTGTTCAACGCTTTCGTGCAGGCGGTAAACCGGCAGCAAGGGCGGGTGGGTCCACTTTTTGAGGGACGCTTCCGACACGTATGGATAGATCATGAGGAGTATCTGATCCACCTTTGCAGGTACATCCACCTGAACCCGGTGAAAGCAAACCTTTGTCGCATGCTCAGGATTGGCCATACTCAAACTACACGGAATGGATCGGCTTGAAAGCCGGGGGCCTGAAGGATGATGATTTTATACGTTCACGTTTCCGGACGCCGGGGGAGTATAAGCAGTTCGCAGCCGATGATCGAGACGAGAGAGGAGATCCGGGGCCTATCGCGAATTACATCTGGGATTAACCTAACCTCCTGCACGTTTCGCACCTCCCGCAGGTTTTTCTACCCCGCGTCTCAACCTCCCGCGGGTTTGGCACCCGCGGGAGGTTTTCCAGGTTTCACACCTCATGCAGCTTTGTTAACCCTGTGAATATGAATGAAAGAGAAAAGCGACCCGCTCGTCGGAGGAACATTTGTGAAGCTGTGTCATGACTGCCTCCTGGATGAATTTGAGGCATCGAGTATGGGTGTTCGCCCATCATCGGAAAAGAGTTCGCTTTTCAAATGAAAACAGTTCACCTTTGAATTTCAAATGACAGCATATCACCGCAGGTTGACTTCCAAAACGTTTTGGTATAACCTATTGATTGCCCTTAAACGTTTTGGAACCCATCTAACTGTTCACTTATTAGGACGAGAGGGACATGCCAGCCACCCTCAAAGACATTGCACTGAGAGTAGGCAAATCGGTCACCACTGTCTCGCGGGCGTTGAACGATTTTGACGATGTCAGCCTTGAGACTAAAGCCCTGGTGCTTGAAGTTGCCGAAGAGCTTGAATACCGACCGAACACCCTCGCACAACGTCTACAGAAACGACGTTCAGATACTCTTGGTTTCATCATCCCCACGTACGGACCCCGTTTCTCGGATCCATTTTTTAGTGAGTTCATCGCCGGGATAGGCAATAAAGCGTCCTTGCTCGGCTACGATTTGCTCGTATCCACGCATGCGCCAGATGACGACGAGGTCGAGGTTTACCGCAGGATGGTGGATGGAGGCCGGGTTGATGGGTTTGTCATCTGCCGCACAAAACGAAACGATTCTCGCATCCAGTACCTTCTCGATCAAGAAGTTCCTTTCACCGCATTCGGTCGGATAGACGGAGATAACGACTTCCACTTCGTCGATGTGGACGGCGCCCATGGTATCCGATTGGCGGCAGACCACCTCGTTTCACTAGGACATCGGACCATCGCATGCATTGCGCCGAACAGCGACCTCACCTTCTCCAAATGGCGTGTAGAAGGGCTGCGAGATGCTCTGGCATCTCATGGCTTCTCTTTGTCAGATAATCTGCTTCGAGAGGGTGATCTCACACAGCGAGGCGGATATGAACAGGCCAGCGATTTGCTAGATCTGCCAGACGCCCCTTCCGCCATCGTCGCATGCAACGATCTGATGGCATTCGGCGCCATCAGTGCTGCTCAGGAGAGAGATCTCAAAATTGGAAAGGACTTGGCCATCACCGGATTCGATGATATCCCCATGTCCGCCTACTCCCATCCCCCACTGACGACGGTCCATCAACCTGTTTACCAGATTGGTGCCATGGTCTGCGAGATGCTCATCAAGCTTATCCGGGGTGACCTCATCGAGAAGGCGCAGATCCTCATAAAGCCATCGCTCGTTGTACGGCAGTCGTCAGGATCACAAATCACATCATAGTATGAGAAGGAGGTCCTATTACAGAAAACCCCTTATCGATATCTTGAAAGATAATCACTTTAGAGGAGGAAATCGTGAAGGAGAGAAAACTGTTTACTTTCCTGATGATCGTCGTACTGCTTGGCGCGGTATTTGCTGCTGCTTGCCAGCCGCAGGTGGTGATTGAAGAAGTCCCGGTCGAAGTTGTCGTCACAGAAATCGTCGAAGTGCCGGTCGAGGTACCTGCCGAACCGGTGGACAAAACCATTGTGGAATTCTGGACAACGGACAACGAGGAAGATCGAGTCGACGTTTACGAGCAGATTGCGGCCAAGTATATGGCCGAGCATCCTGAAGTCGATATCCGCATCGTCCCCATCGAGGAGGGTGGGATCTCACAGCGCATCGCCACGGCTCGAGCCGCCAATCGATTGCCCGACATCGTGCGAATGGGTATCGAGCGTGTTTCCTCGTTCGCAGCGGATGGCATCCTCGATATTGAGGCCGCGGAAGCAACTATCGCTAGCATTGGTGAAGAGGACTTCCGCGCCGGCCCATTGATCATGGTGACCGATCCAACAACAGGCAAGTACGCGGCAGTGCCGTTCGATGGATGGATCCAGGCTATCTGGTACCGTGCGGATGTGTTCAATAGTGCAGGTTTGAATGCGCCCATCTCTTGGGATGACATCAACGCAGCTTGTGATGCGCTTCCGGGTACAGGCAACCTGCTGTACGGTGTCACAATCGGTACGGACACCGGCCAGAACTACGGACATCAAGTGTTCGAGCAAGTTGCCA
>CBDVCG010000318.1:0-3491 GCA_965372425.1 uncultured Anaerolineales bacterium | reverse complement strand
GCCTGCTCGGTCTTTACAACTATGTTCGTTTCGGAAATGTGTTTGAGACAGGCTTTCGCTATCAACTTACTCCTATTGATATGAATAAGTACTTATCTGATGGACGAATATTCAATATTGCCTTTCTCGTTCCGAATCTCATTTATTACTTTCTCACTCCCTTCCGCCCTATACCTCAATTCCCATTCATTCGACCTCGCTGGGGTGAACCCTCTTTCTTGTCGGCCTTCATGAAACGCTTCGATTTTCCCGACAACCATTCTGTTGAAAATATGACAGGGATATTATTTGCGATGCCGACGATCGTGTTTACTGTGACCCTGGTTTTTGCATTGGTTTGTAGCCAGAAATTATTGGGGCCATACATGATGGATGTGCCGGAGGGCAAGCGACGTTTCACCCACGAGAATGTGTTTCGATACTCCGTTATATCCATTCTGTTTGCAGGAATAGTCGCGTTTCTCCCAATACTTATGTATTCATCTGTCGCCACACGGTTCCTTCTCGACGCCATTCCCGTTTTTGCAGTCTTAACCGTGGTTGGTATGTGGCAATTATTTATTTCAAATAAGCCCTATCCACTGCGCAATTTTTTCACAGTCCTCATCATCATTTCGATGGTTGCTTTTTCGACTCTCATAGGCCTGTTGATCGCGCTCAGCGGAGCTGATTCCAGGTTTGATGACCTGAATCCATCCCTCTATAATGCACTCATTGAGTTTTTCTCATGGTAAGAGGAACTGTGTTTTTTGCCAATGAAGCGATCAAGTCTTGAATTTGTTTGATATTCCGCAGATGGGGGAATGTAGTACCAGCCAGGCATGTCATAGCGAGTGGAGCGAAGCAATCCCCTCGCTATTCTCTCGTTATTCTATCGTGGAGATTGCGGTCCTTCGCTTGCGCTCAGGACATACGTCATCGCCAGCGAAGCTGGCGCCTCCTCATGCAACGACATTAATCAGTCGCCCGACCATAAATTACTGGGCTCATCGCTTAAGCCCGAAGGGCCGCCCGTAGGTTCAGCTCCGGGTGACTCCCGGGACGTTCCCTTTTGCTCAACAGATGCATGTGGGAAACAGAGGAACCGGCTAGAACGCCGCGTAAATCAGTACGCCATATATCGCCATCGTGAGTATCGCATCGATGATGATGTAGGCAATGACAATGCGGTAGGTTGTGGGCTGCTCTTCTCTTGAGCCGATGATCCATGCGAGTCCGAGTGACACAACCGCAATCAAGAATGGGACACCCACCAGCAGAGGGGTGCGAATCCGCTCAGGGAGGAAGACGATCCAGGCGGAGAAGGGAACATAGTCGCGCATTCCTGGCAGGACGCTTATTTTAGCGACCCAGAGCGCCACGAGCGTAAAGCCCAACGTGAGCAGCCCTCTGATATCGGTGGCTTTCTCGTCTGAGCGGAGGAGCTTGCCAAAGATTACGAACACAATCATCGCAGGGATGATCCATATGAAGGCGACGGGGATAAGAAGGGCTCCCGTAAGTAAACCGAAGACAGCCTCTGCTGAAACCCGACCCACATCGTCCATCGTAACTCCACCGAGACCATTGCTCAGAGGAGGTGCAGTGCTGGCAAAATATACCATCCATCCAGGCAGAGCCCCCTTTTCGAGCTAGGTGAGATAGAGGTGTCCCTCTTCATCGCTGAATATGGCCGGCTGACTGGAAAAGCTGGAGGTAAAACTCAGTTCTTGGTAACCCCGGTTATCGCCATCCTGCAGGAAAATACTGCTCACCTGGGATTGTGTCTTGCGGAGCAGATAACCCAAACGAGCGTGGAATGCTACGACCAATTCTTCACCGACGGTCGGACCCGGATTAATCTGCGTGATGTACCGACCACCGCCGACGAAATCATCTTCCAGATGGACACGCTCCCCTGTCGGCGGATCATCGGAATCCAGCTCATCATAATCAAGATCATACGAATAGGGCACCGTCAGGCTTATCTCGTTAGAAGCTTCCTCGGGAAGCCCGATTGGGAAGTAGGTGTAGAGAGTCTCGGCCGTTCCAGCTTCCTCCCCGCTCAAGTAGGTGAGGGACCAGAAGATGTAAGCATGGTTTCGATCAAGCCCAAGATGGGGCCCCTCGAAAATGACCGTGCCGAATGCGAGTGGGGAGGCTGCGATTTTGGCGATTCCGGGTTCAAATGTACCGGAAGGGTATGCCCCATAATAGAAATCGTGCCTGTTCCCAGCTAATGATGGGCGCGCCCAGACCACATGCAAAGCCCCGTTTCCGTCGTATTGAATATCCACTCGAACTCCGGCAGGATCGACGGGGACGATCTCCCCATCCTGCAGAGCAAAAATGCCAGACTGATCTTCGGGCCCTGCAAACCAGATCGCAATGCCATCCCCTGCTCGCGCTACATCGTACGTCTCGACAGCTTGCTCCCCAGAAAGAACTTCAGGGGAGGAGACCATTTCTCCATGTGTGTCGACCTGGACCCGATAAAGACTATCAAGCATTACCCAGTAAAGATTGAGAACTTCCCCGTCAAGGATGAGCTTGGGTTCTGAAGGGATAGAGAGCTCGATTTCCGTGAATGTCTGTCTCCAGAGCGTATGGGCATCCTTGTCCAGTACGTGGATGTGTAAACGTGGTCCATCCTCTGTTGCGGCGATGTAAAAGATATAGACGCTACCCTCTTTGTCTACAGCGAGTTGAACAGGTTCCCCGACGCGCGTATTCCCCATGAGCAGTGCCCTGCTCCAACCGGGTGTCTTAATCCAGAGTCGCTCGGGTTGGACCGCGCAGGCACTTAGCACAAGTGAAAATAGGAGAAAGAGTAAGAGATAGAGAAATTTCGGAGTGTTTTTCATGGATTTGGAATTAGGTTGCCTGGCACGTGATCGCATAACCTTCGTTTATCGTAATAAGTTCACAGGCAAGCGGTCCCTATTGTAATCGAGAACCTTAGTCAATAACTTATACGCACGGGAATGATAAAAGGCTCAAGGTACTTGCTTTATCCACGACCTCCATGCCCATCTTCCATCCGGGAGTTCGACGAGGAGATTCTTCTCGAGTAGATTGAGGATGCTTTTACTAGCGTCCTCTTTGGACCACCCCATAACCTTCCGCAGCCCAGAGGACTCAGCCGCACCCACCGATCTGAAATAGCTGGCAGCGAGCGCTACCCTCGCCTTCTGGGCAGTCATGTGATGTGCTCTCTCTGGGATTTCTGGAAACCAGCGATCCAGTAGCTCGTAGATAAATGCATATCGCCATGATCCCGCTTCCGACACGCCAATAGGAAGGATCCACAAACCACGCTGCAGGTCTGATAACGCTTTATTAAATCTACTTTTTGAACTTTTACTTGTGAGATGAGTCATCTGGCGGAGCCGCACCGTATTCGTGGGACCATTCTCAAGGATTGCCTCTGCGATGAGTTTGGCCTCCATGCTCAGATGACCTGCGTGATACGCCTCACGATAATCATCGATGTCCGCGACACGTTTGGAGAG